>JANPGW010000258.1:0-12488 GCA_031424115.1 Saprospiraceae bacterium
AAAAGCCTTGTTAGCACCACTTAAAGCCCGTGGAGCGTCATACAATGCATCATTATTAACATAATTTAAATATTTTATGTAAAATTGTAATTCCAAATTATTAGCGGCGTAAGTTATATTCCATTGGTCAATCATATCCAATAGTTTTGACTCATTGACGCGACCTGTTCCATCCGTTTTAGCTACTAAATGAAAGCAAACCGGCACAAACGATACTGCTCCACGCACTTGTGGCACGTTTGGGTGACGAGCCCGCAATTCCATCATATTTTCATAAATAAAATGTAAGTCTTCCGTTCCTGTTCCACAACTAATAGCACGGGGCTGCGTTTGTGCCTCTATACTAAGGGGGGTAAAAAAAGGTAGGGTGAACACAAAAATAAGTAGCAAATTCTTCATGATTTTCAACAATAAGCGTTTTATAAAATTTTATACTTAAAAGAACGGCATTTTAAGCAATTCAGTTTGCTGAACGGTGCAAATTTATGTAAAAATTGTGTCAGAGTAATTTTTTTCAAATTATTTAAAAAAGTAAAATCATTATTAACAAAACAATTTAACTTTACGCCGCTTTTTATAACCTACCATTATTAAATATTATAAAATTAAAAAATGCACTCGATATGAAAAAAGTAACCGTTGTAGGAGCCGGTAATGTAGGCGCAACCTGTGCGAATGTCCTCGCTCACATGGATGTTGTCAAGCAAGTCGTAATGCTCGATATTGCGGGTGACCTGGCGAAAGGGAAAGCCCTTGATACATGGCAACAAGCACCTATTGACTCATATAGCACTCAACTTTCGGGCACCAGCGATTATGCTGATACTGCCGGGTCTGATATTGTTGTTATCACAGCAGGTGTGCCGCGTAAGCCGGGTATGACTCGTGATGATTTAGTCGCTACGAACGCAAAAATTGTGAGCAGTGTTGTTGAAAACATCATGAAACACTCTAAAAACCCAATTATCATCGTCGTCTCTAATCCGTTAGACGTGATGACTTATGCAGCGTTCAAAAAATCCGGTTTAAAACCAAGCCGTGTTATCGGTATGGCGGGTATTCTGGATACCGCTCGCTACCGGGCTTTTTTGGCAACTGAACTGAAAGTGTCTCCAAAAGATATTCAAGCAATTTTGATGGGTGGTCATGGCGATACAATGGTGCCACTTCCACGCTATACAACAGTTTCGGGTATTCCGGTAACTGAAATGATTGACAAAGACAAACTGGATGCTATCATTGCTCGCACAAAAGACGGCGGTGGCGAATTAGTTCGCTTAATGGGTACATCTGCGTGGTATGCTCCGGGCGCGGCAGCTGCTCAAATGGTAGAAGCCATCGTGAAAGACGAACAACGCATTTTCCCTTGTTGCGTTATGCTCAATGGTCAATATGGCATGAAAGATATTTGCTTAGGTGTCCCTGTCAAATTGGGTAAAAATGGCGTTGAGCAAATTATTCGCCTTAAATTGCGCAAAGAGGAAAAAGAACTCCTTGAAGCATCGGCTAATGCCGTTAAAGAAGTCATTGGCGTTTATGATGCCATGAATCTGTAATTGAGCTGGATTCAAAATTCATCCATGAGTCATTCTGAATCAATCAGGGTGACTCATTTTTTTTCTCAGTATGTTTCATCCCCCCATTTATGTTATTGGAAGAAAATCAGTTTCAAAATATGCCTTTCAATACGTGAATGAGTATATTTGTCTTTGATCAAAAAGTGTTTCTTTTTTTTAAAACCAATATCCACATGAGAAAAACCATCCTTTTTATTCTACTTTTTTTCGCCTTCTCGTTGTTCTCTCAAAATAAAAAAGCCCTCGTAGGTGGAACACTCATTGACGGCTTTGGTGGAGAACCCATTGAAAACAGCGTTATTATTATTGAAGGAGAACGGATTAAAGCCATCGGCCAGGTGGGTTCTTTAGCCATTCCGGCTGACGCTGAAGTCATTAGTACCGAGGGGATGTCTGTTTTGCCCGGTTTATGGGATATGCACGTGCATTTAATGATAAACGGTCATTCCGATTATACGCATTGGGACTCGACGTATTTGCCGGTTTTCCGCTCTATCATTATGCCCTCATCAGCCAAGCAACTCTTGTATGCAGGTGTCACCAGCGCGCGCGATTTGGGTGCACCGCTCGAGGCTTCGATAGCTGTTCGCGATTCCATTAATAAAGGCATGATTGAGGGACCCACTATGTATATGTCGGGACCCTTCATCCAACATGCGCCATATCCCGGCACTGAGCAATTTCGTTGGGGAGTAAAAGGCGTTTTAGATGCCCGCGCTAAAGTGCAAAAATTGGCAAAAGCCGGTGTGGATTGCATCAAGTTGATTGACCAAGACTTGATGGAAATGGATGAGGTTATGGCAGTCGTGGATGAAGCGCACAAGTTGAAACTAAAAGTTGTCGGTCACAGTCATCGCCCTGAAGAAATCAGAAGAGGACTCAAAGCCGGTGTGGATTGTTTCGAGCATACCGGTTTGGCAATGGCACCTGAATATCCTGATAATGTGATGGATTTGATAAAAGAACGCACTGCTAACTCTAATACTAAACTCTTTTGGACACCCACAGTAGAAGGCTTGTGGAACTACGATTATGTCCGAGACCATCCCGAAAAACTCGATGACCCTTCGTGGAAAGTCGGTTTGCCCGATTATATTGTTGCCGATATCAAAGAAAGTTTGAAATATCCGGGACGTTTGTCTTATTTTCAAGTCACCGCATATCGTAAACCGACTTTGAAGCGCAAGTTTCAACAATTGAAAGAATCGGGTGTCGTGATGATGATTGGCACGGATTCAGGCATTCCGATGAAATTCCACAGTCAAAGCACTTGGAACGAACTGGATATTTGGGTGCGTGAAATGGGCGTTGACCCACTTCTTGCCATTAAAGCTGCCACTTATTGGCCCGCTGTTTTTCAAGGCGTTGAGGATAAGGTCGGTACCGTCAGCGAAGGCAAAATTGCGGATATTATTGCTGTCAAAGGCGATGTGTTGCGGTATATCAATTTGTTGCAACGGGTGGATATGGTGATAAAAAAAGGGAAAAGAGTGAAATAAACATTATAAGATGTTCCATACTGAGGGGGGGTGAAAATCTCACAATAAGTTGAAAATCAGCATTTTAAACCTTCGAGATTTTTGAAACCTCGAAGGTTTAAATTAAGTTATTTTTACTCATTTGCTCCCCTCCCACTCTGCATAAAACTGCGTTAAAAAATCCTCCATAAAAGCATGTCTTTGCTCCGCCATTTTTTTGCCGGTATCGGTATTAATCAGGTCTTTGAGCAAGAGAAGTTTTTCGTAAAAATGGTTGATAGTGGGTGCAGTGCTGTTTTTGTAGGCTTCTTTTGTCATCGCCAAGTCGGGTTGAATATGAGGGTTATACATTTCCCGATTCTTGTAACCGCCATAGTTAAAAGTTCTGGCAATGCCGATAGCACCTATGGCGTCCAGCCTATCGGCATCTTGTACAATTGCCAACTCATGTGAATGAAAAATTTTATCAAAATTACCCCCTTTGAAAGAGATATTGCGAATAATATTTTCGACATGTTCAATCACCTTGGTGTCAACATGCAGGCTTTCTAAAAAACGCCTTGCAGTCTGAGGTCCTTTTTCTTCGTCTCCATCGTGAAATTTAGCATCCGCAATATCATGCAAAAGAGCGCCTAATTCAATAATGAATGGACTTTCTTGATTTAAAAGCAATTCATTTTGGGCAATGGTTTTAGCATTGTTCCACACCCTTAGTATATGCCACCAATCGTGCCCACCTTCGGCATTCTGGAGTGTTTCTTGAACGAATTTTTCGGTTAATCGAATAATCTCCTGTTGAGTCATGTAGAATTGAATTTTGTTGTAAAAATAGGTTAGTCCTCTAAAATAGGTTGAATTTTATAAAAAATAAATGCAAATACATTATTTTCGGTTTTACAAAAAATTTCATCCATAAAGCCTAAATAAAATTCTATGAAAAGACGAACATTCCTATATGAAACTTCAAAACTGGCGGGCGGATTAGCCTTAGCCAATATGGTTCCATCCCACACAATATTAGGAAAAACCAGCCGAATTGCCCCCAGCGATAAAATTAGAATCGGCGCCATCGGTATAAAAGGTATGGGTAATGCCGATATGAAATCGCTGATGAAAAATCCACAGGTGGAAATAGTTGCCCTTTGTGATGTTGATCAAAGAGTCTTAGACGAAAGAAACGCTGAAATTGAAAAAGCAACCGGCAAAAAAGTGACAACCTACGGCGATTTCAGAAAACTTTTGGAGGTTAAAGATATTGACGCCGTGGTGATTGGTACACCAGACCATTGGCACGCACTCCCTATGATTTATGCCTGTCAAGCCGGCAAAGATGTCTATGTCGAAAAACCGGTGGGCAGAACCATTGAAGAGTGTAACGCAATGCTGAAAGCGGCGCGGCAATATAATCGGGTGGTACAAGTGGGGCAATGGCAACGCAGCGACCAGCATTGGCAAGACGCCATTGATTTCGTGTGGTCTGGCAAATTGGGTAAAATCAGAGTAGTCAAATCTTGGGCGTATCAGGGTTGGATGAAAACAATACCGCCCAAGCCGAATACCTCTCCGCCTCCTGGTGTGGATTACGATATGTGGTTGGGCCCCGCGCCGAAACGCCCTTTCAATGAAAACCGTTTTCATTTTAATTTCCGTTGGTATTGGGACTATGCCGGCGGGCTGATGACAGATTGGGGTGTTCACATTATTGACATGGCGTTGTATGGCATGAAAGCGCAGGGACCTAAATCGGTTATGGCATCGGGCGGACAGTTTGTAGGCTCAGAAAATGCCATGGAAACGCCCGACACGCTTCAAGCCATATATGAATTTGATGATTACACGATGATTTGGGAACATGCCAATGGCATTGATGGCGGTCCCTATGGTCGCAATCACGGCGTCGCTTTTATTGGGAATAATGGAACACTCGTGGTGGATAGAAGCGGTTGGGAAGTTATCCCTGAAAAAGATAACGGCAAACCTCGAATGGAAGGCGTAACCCTTACAAAAGGCTTGGGTGGCGGCTTGGATCACCACACCCAAAATTTCCTCGACTGTATGAAAAGTCGCGCAAAACCGAATTGTGATATTGCCATCGCCCAAAATACCGCCCTCAATGCATCATTAGGGAATATCGCTTTTAGGGTCAACCGCAAGATATTTTGGGATGCGCCAAAGCAACAAATTATCAATGACAAAGAAGCTAATAAATTGACAAAAGCCAATTATCAGAACGGGTGGAAGTTGCCGAAGATGTAAAAAACCAAATTAGGATAGTGCTAAAAGGGCAATGAATTTACTCACGACCCCTAACCGACCCAAATGTAGCCGCCATCATTTGTGCCGCTGGATTGAGTTGTAGGATTTTTAATGTTTTGAAGATTGAGTAAATTCTTTTTCATTCTTGATCGGTATTGTTTGCAGTGTCGGCTCTTAACGAGCAGTGTGAACAAATTTTGGTTCAAAAAAATACGCTTTACACTCTTAAACCGAAGTAGAGTTCGATTATGAAACGGCATAATCGAACCCATTCTTCAGTACACAAGGTGCAAACATGTTAGTAATTTTTTTTGAGGTCGGGTAATTTCGGAAAATACTTTTGGTGAAAAATTGCAGATCTTAAAAAATGAAGAGTTGATTTTAGCGAATTTTGTGAAGAGGAGCTTTTTTTACAAAGCTCCTCTCACATCAGCGCTTCAACCTTTGTTCTAATAATTTGTTGTTTTAAAAAATCAAGTTTTCTCGCATTTGATAACGAATTATCGATTGCATCCCCAAATCAGCAAAAACAAAAATATGGCTACTTTTACATAGTAAAATATCTTTGAGTTATCATATTGTAAGTTGGTTCGTTTCATTGTATAACATAATTTAACTATCTGACATACGCCGTCCTGAAATTGTCAGGACAGCTATAAGTCAGTTTTTAAGATATGTTCGGTTATTTTGATGGGTGACTCAAACTTCTAAAAATAAAGTCCAATCCACACCTATTTTTTGTAAATCATTTGCAAATAAAGTTAATATACCCTTTCTGCTTTTAAGCTATTGATGAAATGTCACAAGTCATTGACGAAATTCTAAAATAAAATGATATTCGGTAGAAATCCCATTGTTATTTTTAATATGTTATATGAAATAAAATTTTAAAGTATCATTATTTGGCAAAATGAAATTTTGATAATTCTATAAATTACATTGTTAATATTGCTATTTGGCGCAAAAAAGTTGCATATTAATGCAATTAATAAAATTTGTCGTCTTATATTTGTCGTTGTACTAATGAATATAATATATCCAAAATGACCTCTACGACAATCAAAACCATAGTAATTGACGATAATGTAGATTGGCTCGAAATTATAGCAGCCGGAGTAAATGCCCATCCAAAATTGGAACTCATCGGCACTTTCAATTCACCCGTTTCAGCTCACTCTTTGATTACCGAGGGGAAGGTTGATTTAATATTTTTGGATATAGAAATGCCCGAAGTCAACGGATTTGAGTTTGCAAAGTATTTAATCAACCCACCTCTCATCGTTTTTGTCACCTCTCACCGAAATTTTGCCGTTGAAAGTTACGAAATCAATGCTGTAGATTATTTGATGAAACCGTATTCAATACCCCGTTTTATGCAAGCGGTTGAAAAAGCCAGCCTCAAATTAAATGAAAAACGGGGTGCTACTTCACTTAAGTACGATTCATTTTTTTTCATAAGGGAAAACAATCAATATGTAAAAATTGAAACTGATAACATATTGTATCTCAGTTCTTTACAAAACTATACCCAAATCGTAACCAGTGAACAGACGCATACGACTTTGATGACACTCACGGAATTAGAGGAACATATCCCCCCCTCAGTATTCTTGCGGGTTCATCGCTCATTTATCGTCAATACTTTGAAAATCAATTCGGTTAATCGAACTGAAATAATCATCAACGACCATGTCATTCCTATTGCTCGAAATCTTGCCACCGATATCATAAACAGTCTCGTTAAGTCCCATTTGGTGACAAAAGGTACATAACAGTGATTTAAATCCAAGGGTTATAGACTTAATCGTTTTTAGTTTTTAGAAGAGCTAAATTTACCCGAATATCAAAGTAGTAAACCAAAATCAGAAGTATGAATACCGACATCCGACAATTACAACCCATCGCTCTTTGGAATCATTTCGCAGATTTGAACGCCGTACCACGCCCTTCCAAAAAAGAAGAACGAGTGATTAAGTTTATGAAGGCTTTTGGGGAAAATTTGGGCTTGCCCACTTTTGTGGACGATATCGGCAATGTGATAATCAAGAAACCCGCTACTCCGGGCATGGAGAATAAAGAAACTGTAGTGCTGCAAAGCCATTTGGATATGGTTCACCAAAAAAACGGTGATACTATTTTTGATTTTGACAAACAAGGTATTGATATGTACGTGGATGGTGATTGGGTAAAAGCTAAAGGCACAACACTGGGCGCTGATAACGGCATCGGCGTAGCCTCAATTATGACTCTGCTCAGTTCAACCGATATTCCACATCCGGCACTTGAAGCCTTGTTTACTATAGACGAAGAAACGGGTATGACCGGCGCATTAGCTTTCGAGGGTGGTTGGCTCGATGGTCATATTATGCTCAATTTGGATACCGAAGAAGACAATGAATTAACTATCGGTTGTGCCGGTGGCATTGATATTACTGCAACAAGCAGTTACAATCCTGTCCCTTCAAAAAATCGGACAGCTTTCCGCATTGTTATAAAAGGATTGACAGGTGGTCATTCAGGCATGGACATTCACAAAGGGCGTGGCAATGCTAACAAATTAATGAATCGGTGCTTATTGGCACTGTCAAAAAAGGCTAAAATCGAGATTGCTTCCATTGATGGCGGCAGTTTGCGCAACGCTATTCCGCGTGAATCCGTTGCCATTATTACCGTTGCCGATAAATATGTGGATATTGTTAAAAATGACATTTTACAGTACGAAAACACATTAAAAGCTGAATACACCGTGACTGACCCTCATTTGAATATTACTGTTGAACCTACTCAAACGCCTGACGAAGTACTACCACAATCTTTTCAAAATACCCTTTTACGCTGTATTTATGCTTGCCCTAACGGGATTTATCGCATGAGTCCTGACATTCAAGGCTTGGTTCAAACGTCCAACAATATCGCTCGTGTGGTAGTGAGCGAGGGTAATTGCTCTATTCAATGCCTCACCCGCAGCTCGTTAGATTCTGAAAAAACAGACTTGCAAATGGCAATTACTTCAGCATTTGAATTGTTAGGGGCAGATAACAACTATGGAGGTGCCTATCCGGGATGGACGCCCAAACCCTCCTCGCCCATCGTGAAATTGATGAGCGAATTATACACCGAACTTTATCACGAAAAACCCCACGTCAGTGCTTGTCATGCCGGATTGGAGTGCGGTATTTTGGGCACCCATTATCCCGAAATGCAAATGATTTCTTTCGGACCCAATATTCACGGGGCTCATTCACCCGATGAAAAAGTGCAAATCAGTTCAGTACAAAAATATTGGAATTTTCTATTAGAGACATTAAAACGAATACCTGATAAAAATTAGACCATGATGACCCTCTTACTCCCCATTTTTTCGGTGTTATCCTTTATTGGGATACCTCCCACAGTACCACCCCGTGATGACAGATTTTTGACTGTCATTCAGGGGTTCAAAGTATTTACGTTACCCTCGGGTGACATTACTTTTAAAGCCAAATTTCATATTGATGCCGATGGTTCACCTCGGGCTTACGGACCGAATGACACAGGTTTAGACGCTACTGTTAATGCCAAAAACAGAGCCGGCAAATGGGTAGGTGTAGCCACTGACGCACAAGGCAATCCGATTTTACAAAAAGAAGGAGACCCATTTCCGAATCTCTACGTGTCGCAAACTACCTTATTTGATGAATTTTATCCCGTCGCAGACACTCGCCGTTTTGTTAATTCTGAAACTGTGCCTTATATTGCTTTACCAACTGATTTATTGATTCTGTCCGGCATAACAATCGGCGATATTGCCTATGCTTTCAATCCGGCCACGCAAAAAGGCTGTTACGCCATTTTTGCCGACATCGGTCGAGAGGGACAACTTGGCGAAGGGTCTATTTATTTGGCTAAAATGCTCGGCATTCCCAATCTGAATCCTCGTACAGGCGGATTAGATGGTGAGGCAATTCAATACACTGTTTTTTCAAAATCCGGTTGGGGCAATGGCAAACATTTGTCAAAAGCCGAAATCGAGAATATTGGAAAGATAAGAATGCTGAGATGAAGTGTTAGGTATTTTATAACAAGTTCACTATCAACACATTACACAATTCATCATTTATCACCCGTCTGCCGACAGGCAGGTTTATAATTATCTATCCTCATTCCACATACAAAACCAATCCTTTCAAATATGACCCCTCGGGATGAAAAATATTCACCGGATGATCGGCGGGTTGGGTCAAATGGTGCATAACCCGCACTTTTCGACCGGCTTCGATACTTGCTGCCACAATCGTATCGTAAAACAACTGCCTATCCACCACCTGCGAACAACTGAAAGTGAATAATACCCCCCCCTCAGTAATCTGCCGCAAAGCCATTGCATTCAGTCGTTTGTAGGCTTGCACCGCATTGTGTCTTTTGGCAATACTCTTAGCAAAAGCCGGCGGGTCAACAATCATAATATCATAAACTCGTTGGTTGTCTTTCAAAAATGGCAGCACATCCGCCGCTAACGAGGTGTGTTCTCCCGCAAAAGGACGATTTAGTTCTACATTTCTATCCGTCAAATCAATCGCTTTTTGTGAAATATCCACCGAGTGTACCGATTTTGCCCCTGATTTCAGAGCATACACCGAAAAACCTCCAGAATAGCAAAAGGCATTCAAAACAGTTTTTCCTGTAACATACCTTGATATCAAATCCCGATTATCCCGTTGGTCAAGAAAAAAGCCGGTTTTTTGCCCCGTTATCCAATCAATAGCGAAGGCGTTTCCGTTCTCTAAAACGGTTAGAGGCACCTCTGATTGTCCCCATAAATAATCATTTTTTAAATTGATTTGGCTGACATACTGAGAACCTGTCCCGTCAACTCGGGAGGGGAGCGTTTCAGCACTTTTGTCATAAATGGCTACCAATTTTTCACCAAAAACAGATTTTAAAGCCTCTTGTATCATCACAATTTGGCGGTGCATTCCAATCCCATGACATTGTACAACAGCCACATTATGGTAAACATCAATAATCAAACCCGGTAAACCATCTCCTTCGGCATGAATCAAACGGTAACAATTGGTCTGTTTGGAGCCAATTAGGCCAATCTTTTTCCGATAATTATAAGCATTCTGAATCCTTTTCGCCCAAAATGACGCATTGATAGCTTCTTTTTCAAAACTCAAAACCCTGACGGTGATAGAGCCATCATTGTAATAGCCCATCGCTAAAAACTGGTTTTTAGTATCTACCACTTCTACCAAATCTCCATCTTCAAGCACATTTTTGGCGTTTTGGCTTTTATCAACATCCATGCGCTGAATAGCCCCCGAAAAAATCCAAGGATGAAAACGGCGCACAGCCTCGTCGCGTCCTTTTTTTAAAATTATTTTATGCATAAACTAACGGTTGTATTGCTGTATTGCTAAATTGTTGTTAGCTATTCAATAAATTTTCATCATTAAAAAATACAACAATTTAACCTTTTTAGACAGTCTCTTTTTCTAAATTATCTAAAATCTCCTTAAATTCATCTATCCGCAAAGTTTCTACTTTTGGGAACGGAATATCTTTTAAAATATTAAATGACACACAATTTATTGGTTTTCATCTTCCAATAATTTATCTAAATCTTCATTAGTTGTTCCTCTTGCAGCTTCAATTTCTCCAATAGATTTAATAGCTTTTTGTAGAAAAAACTTAGCTAATAAATCTTTAATCTCAATTAATTCTTCCTCAGTCGGATTAACTGAATATAACTTCAACAGTTCTAACTGTAAGGGTGTAAACTTAGTTGGATTTAATGCTCTTGTCATATCTTTAAATTTTTATGCAAATTACACGTTTATCCACAAATTTTCAAGAATAAATACGCTTGCCGAACAATAAACTGCCGATTCTAACCATAGTACTGCCGTCTTCAATCGCCATTTTATAATCATCTGACATCCCCATTGATATGTCTTTGAATGAAGGGTTATCCTTAAAATAATTCTTTTTTAAGGCATCAAAAACTCGTTTTAGTTTTTGAAATTCCTGTCTCACTTGGATTTTATTCTCCGTAAAAGTTGCCATACCCATTACACCGATAATCTCAACATTTTTTAAATTAAAAATATCACTAATAGGCATATCTTCGGCTGCTTCTATATCAAATCCAAATTTAGTTTCTTCGTCAGCAATGTGAAATTGCAACAAACATTTTATTGTTCTATTATTTTTAAAAGCCTGTTTATCAATTTCTTGCAACAATTTAAGTGAGTCAACAGAGTGAATAACTTCAACAAACGGTGCTAAATATTTGACTTTATTGGTCTGCAAATGCCCGATAAAATGCCATTCAATATCTTTGGGTAAGGCGGCATATTTATCCACTAATTCTTGCACGTAGTTTTCACCAAAAGCCCGTTGCCCTTTGTCATAAAGCGACATGATAGCCTCATTCGGTTTGGTTTTCGACACGGCAATAAGCTGCGTATGAGTGGGTTCTAAATCTTTTAATATCTGTTCGTACATAATGGATGCTGAATAATGGATAATATGATTGCCAATATACTGAGGGGTCTAATCCGCCCCGAATACTCGGGGTCGGGGAGGCCAAATTGAGTGTAAAAAAAAATCCGTTCCACACCAAAAGCAGGAAACGGATTTTCAGTATCATCAAAGTTTAGTTTAATCTTTCATAAACGGATAACCCGGCTCTGCATAGTTATCTTCATAAAGCTCCGAGGCATCCGGAAGAGGTGAAGCTTTAGCAAAATCAACCGCTTCTTGCATCTCCACTTCAATCATATCCTCGATAGATTTTACTTCTTCTTCAGTAGCGATTCCTTCTGTAACCATTTTATCTCGCGTGACTTTAATCGGGTCAATACTCTTATAATGCGCAATTTCTGCTCTTCCCTTTTCATCTTTGCGGTATTTTTCAGGGTCAGATACCGAGTGACCTTTATAACGATACGTTTTAATTTCGAGGAAAAAAGGTCCTTCACCGCTGCGAATATGTTCGGCTGCCTTAGCAATGCCCTCGTGTGCTGACTCTGGTGTCATACCGTCAATGATAGCATAAGGCATATCAAAACCTCTCGCCACCAAAGCCACATCTGTCACATTTGAAGTTCTTGCAACTGAAGTTCCCATGGCGTAACCGTTGTTTTCACAGATGTAAAGCACCGGTAGTTTCCATGTCATTGCCATATTGCCC
>JANPGW010000259.1:0-1506 GCA_031424115.1 Saprospiraceae bacterium
TGATTGAAGCTTATAGCATGTCTGCTCAAGGATTTTTTGTTAAACAGAGTTCAATGTTGGAGTTAGAAAAAACGATTTCAGTTATCATGGAGTACTGGAGAAGATGTGCATCACCTAATAACTTTGCATAGTAACTCGCTCCCCGCTCACACAGCATATAATTCAAAAAACTCTCAATGTGCAATTAAAGAACAGGGTGGCTTCCTCCGCAGGCGAATGATGTCATTCAAAAACCCCACAATTTTAAATCAAAGAACAAGATGCTCCTAAATGGATTTCTGATCCTTTATGTGGTATTAAGTAAGTCTTCGACTTCAAAGGTTTAATGTAATAAAGGATAGACCTCCTCAGTATAAAGGCTTCCAAACGGCTCTATACTGAGGGGGTCTTTTATTTAGAGAAAACGAGGCTCAAAACAGGACAAAAAATCAAAAATATCATAACTTAGCCGAAAGTAAAATAAATATAAAATTGGAGTACAGATGACTAAAATGCGCATATTATTTACAGGAGGAACGGGAAAGGCAGGTAAACACGTCATCCCATATCTTCTCGAACAAGGACATAGAGTATTGAATGTAGATTTAAAACCTTTGGAACACCCCGGGGTAGATAATCTGATAGCGGATATTACGGATTCCGGACAAATGTTCAATGCCATGAGTTCGTATGCCGGCTTAGATGAATTGGAAGGCGGTCATGGCATACCCAAATTTGATGCGGTCGTCCATTTTGCCGCCGTACCCAGAATCTTAATCAAGCCTGATAATGAAACTTTTCGGGTCAATACCGTAGGCACGTATAATGTCATTGAAGCGGCGGTTAAACTCGGTATTAAAAAGATTATTATTGCTTCGTCGGAGACGACTTATGGTATCTGTTTTTCAGATGGGGAAACCGACCCTAAATCCTTGCCTTTGGAAGAAGATTATGACGTTGACCCGATGGATAGTTACGGATTATCGAAGGTCGTCAATGAAAAAACAGCACGGAGTTTCCAGCGACGGTCAGGTTTTGATATTTATGCCCTGCGCATCGGCAATGTGATTGAACCACATGAATACGCTGAACTGTTTCCACATTATTTTAAAAATCCAGAAGTACGCCGTCGGAATGCCTTCTGTTATATTGATGCCCGTGATTTGGGGCAAATCGTGGATTTATGTTTGAAACACGACGGGCTGGGCTATCAGGTTTTTAATGCGGGTAACGACCACAACAGTGCTATTATGCCCACAAAAGAATTGGCTGAAAAGTTCTTTCCTAATGTGCCCATTAGTCGTGAAATGGGCGAGCATGAAGCCTTATTTTCAAATCGCAAAAGCCGTGAAGTGTTGGGATTTAAAGAACAACACAACTGGCGGAAATACGTAAAATAGCAAAAATTGATGAAATACCTTCAGTTTAGTAATAACGACAAAATGCCCATGTTGGGTTTAGGCACTTGGAAATCAGCCAAAGGTGAGATTTATCAAACTGTCAGAAAAGCCATCGAAATCGGTTATC
>JANPGW010000260.1:0-30906 GCA_031424115.1 Saprospiraceae bacterium
AATACCTACTGGGTACTCTTTTTCTTGCGCATGGGCGTGGGCGTCGGAGAAGCCGCTTTATCTCCATCAGCATATTCCATTATTACAGATTATTTCCCCAAAAACAGATTGGGTTCCGCTTTGGGGGCTTATAATATGGGCGTTTATTTGGGTTCCGGTTTATCCATTTTTTTAGTCGCGCTCATCATTAAGTTGGTGAGTGTAGGCGGTATGTGGGATTTGCCGCTGGTGGGTTCAGTGCGTCCGTGGCAAACAGTATTTTTCATGGTGGGCTTGCCCGGATTGCTGATTGTGGCACTCATTGCCGCTACTGTTCAAGAACCTATCCGAAAAGGCGCCGGACATGTGGTCGCCAACGCTGCCCAAATTCGGCAATATTTTAGGGAGAATCGAGCCGCTATTTTAAGCCTAAATGTGGGTATAGCCCTCATGGCGACCGCTTCTTATGGTGCTACTTCTTGGACAACCTCCTCGCTCGTGCGGCTTTATGGCATGACACCGAGCCAAGCGGGGGTCATTTTTGGCGGATTAGTCACCGTTTTTTCAACTCTTGGGGTGATTACAGGCGGGCGATACGCTGATTATTTAACCCATCGTCAGGTTGTTGACGCTAAAATGCGCGTTCCTTTTCAAGGTATGACACTATCGGCAATTACAGCTTTGGTGATGCTGATGTCTCTTTGGTTTATGGGCAAACCGCCTATTGAGTGGATGTATGTCCTGATTGCGCTATTTTGTTTCACCAGTTCGTTGCCATATGGCGCGGCAACGGCGGCATTGCAAGAAATCATTCCGGCGAATATGCGGGGCACATTTTCCGCTTTTTATCTGTTTGTAATCAACTTGATTGGCTTAGGTTGTGGACCCTTATTGGTCGGTCTTATCAATGATAAAGTATTCGGAACGCCTCAAACTATTATGTTGTCTATGTCTATCTCTTTGCTAATCAGTTCCATTTTGTCTGCTATCATACTGTATAGAGGTTTAAAGCCATTTGCCTTGACGGCAGAAACGCTTGACAAGATTAAGGTTGTTTGATAAAATGTATTACAAAACATTAATCTTTTCAAAGAATAGTATCGCTTGAAAAATAACTTTTGCATTTTCAATTTAACACATAGGCAAATAGAGCACATAGAATTATGGGTAACTTATTGATTATCAATTTTTTATAAATAAATTATGTGCTCTATTTGCCTATGTGTTAAAGAAAAAACAACCAATTTATTATTTGGTCATCACATTGAAAAAATTAACGTTAATCATTTAAGCTACCAATATCTTCTTAGCAAATTCAACGCATTTTACCACTTCTTTCACTGCATCTGAGCCTTCTGGAATGTCATATTCCAACTCAACGGTAGCGGGAAACTTATATTTTTGGGTTTTCATCAAGAGTAAAATCTCTTTAATGGGTGTATCGCCTTTACCCCAAACCAAATTACCTGCCCCATTCGCAGGCGTCGTGCGGTCTTTGATGTGCATGGTTGTAATTCTATCATGCTTGGCTTCAATCAATGCCAATAATGTCTCTTTGGTATTTTTACCACCGGCAGCGATGTAATGCCCGCAATCAAGGTTTAGAGAATTATAAGGCGATTGACTCAATGTAACATCCCAAGCGGTATCAGTCGCTTGTGTGTGCGCGTGATAACCGATATAAACTTTGTGTTTTGCACCAAAATCGCCTAACCTTTTACTTTGGGCAGCATCGGTGGGCAATTCTAAAGTCACGGATTTAGCCCCTAACGCTTTAGCTGCTTTTAAGCCATATTCTACTTCAGCATCGGTGTTGTTGGCTCCAAAAGCATTGGGTTTGAAGGCATAAATTGATACCCCTGCTTTCTTAAATTTCTTGCGGATATCTTTAAATTTGTCCATTGAAACGGTGGCTCGCCATTCGGCTACCTTTTTGGCATATTCAGCCAATTGTGCCTTTTGTTCTTCAGTGAGTTTGGGTCTCTGACCTCCCGCTGGCGGTGGCCCCATCGGCACCGGATTTTTGGGTTTACCGGCGTAGATTTCAGCCGGATCACCCATCATTTCGATGGCGCTCACGTTAGCTTCAACACAAAATTTCAGAAGTTGGTCAATATCATGGGGCATACTTCTGAAAGAATAAGTGATGGCGCCAATCTGTACACCGCCAAATTTTGAATCGGGGTGGCTTGACCACCATGCAGCGTTATTTTTTGAAAATTGGGATTCGGGATTCAGTAATAAACCCATGGAGGCTAAAGGCGCAATGGTTAAAAATCGGCGACGTGATATTTCATTTTTCATAACAGAGGAAAATTTAGTTAATATTTTATGATTTCTGTAAAGATAAATAATAATTTACAAATACTTAGCCACCTAACTTCCAAGGGGGAAACAATGATTGACACAACTATCAAATATTCGCAATATATTTGATGTTTAAATTAACTTTTTTGCCATGAAAGAATTTGAAAAGAAAATAACGGAATTAATCGCTCTTGGTGAAATAGACAGCGCATTGACTACCGAATATAATTTGTTGTCCGTAGCAGGTTCAGAAATGAAGAATGAAGCGACTATACTGAGGGGTCGATTTTCAAAACTCAATAGCGATAAACGCAAAGGCATCATCAGCCGAGAATTTGAGATTCTTGAATTCAATCAAATATCGAATGCCTGTTTGGAGTTATTGATGGAAATGGTCAAAAATCAAGACCAATTTAATCGATATTTAAATGACATGGATGATTCTATGATGCGCTTTTCAAAAACAGAAAACGATTTGGACGAGTCCATTATACGCAAGCGGTTGGAGGTTTCTACACCACAAAAAATCGGTTTATGGAATCGCATGGCACATGTCAAAGATAAAAACCTGAAAATCAAGGCTTTATGGCTCGATGATTCTGGAGTGGTTGTGCAGTGCAGCGAAAAACGGCTTATTGAAGCCATCGGTGTGGAGTTAGATATTTGCCCCAACCCTGATAAGGCATTTGATGTTCTTCTTAACAATGCTTACGATTTTATCATTTCGGATATGAAACGCGGCGACGACACCCAAGCAGGCGTGACTTTCTTGAAAAAATTAGTCGAAAAGAGGCGCTGGATTCCCACTATTTTTTACATCACAAATTTTCATGCTTCAAAAGGTGTGCCGCCTTATGCATTTGGAATTACCAACAGACCCAATGAATTGCTGCATTTGGTCATGGATTTGATTGAGCGGAAATAGGTCTTTGTGCATTCTTAAAACACCATACTCACAAACTGGCGTTTTTTTTGCTGTTATAGATCCGGCTATGAATCAAATTACATCATCAATCTAAAATTCATTGAATGAAATCGAATCTTAATATTTTAACCTTCCTTCTCTTTAGTGCTTTTTCACTTCCTCTTACTGCTCAAAATGTGCTCGACAATTTGAAATTAGCGGAAAAAGTGGACATTTATTTTGAGTCTTCGAAGCATAATTTGACCGAAGAAGCGCTTCAACAGCTGCAACAAGTTGTAACAAAATATCGCCAAAATATGCAATTGCGGTTGCGCATCACCGCCCATACTGACGGGCAAGGAACGCCACAAAGCAACTACATATTATCCGATAAGCGCGCCAATGCCGTGAAATATTTCTTTATTTCAAAAGGTGTTCCGCCTGAAGTGTTGGTTGCTTCCACTTTTGGGCAAGATAAACCGATAGCCGATAATGATACCGAAAACGGCAGAAAAATCAACCGACGCGCCAGTGTTGAAATATATGAACCGGCACCCGAAAAAATACAGGTTGTAGAAAAGCAAGTGATTGTCGAAAAACCGGTTATTGTCGAAAAGCCCGTTATTCAGACCCAAACGATTGAAAAAATTGTCACTGTACCGGCTACATCGGAAGCTGAACCACCCGCAATAATTGAAGAACCTAAACCTTATTTACAAGGTGTGGTTCAAAACAGTGATACAAGGGCTGCGGTGCGGGCTATGATTTTTATCAGACACCTGAATGGCACGGTTGATTCACTGTTAACTGAAAACAATGGCACTTTCAAATTGCTGTGCGCCTTGGATGAACCCGTTACAATGGATGTATTCGCTAAAGGCTATTTTTATGGTTCTCAAGATGTCATTGCTTCACGCAATGTGGCACATAAAATAGAGCTTCAACCTTTGCAAATCGGTAGCATCGCTGCTATCACCAATTTATATTTTGAAGGCGACGCTGCCACTTTATTGAAATCATCGGATGTTGAATTGGCTAAGATTCTGCGTTTTATGCAACTCAATAAAGATATTAGTATCGAAATTGCCGGACACGTCAATGCTCCCGGTATCAATCCTAAAAAATTGCCTAAAGTTGAATTTGACTTATCCGTCAATCGCGCTATCGCCATACGCAATTTTTTAATTGACCACGGCTTTTCGGATGAAAAAATTACCGCCAAAGGGTACGGCAATTCGCAAATGCGCTATCCCGAACCTATCAACGAGCGACAAGAGGAATTGAACAGAAGAGTGGAGATTAAGATTTTGGGGTTGTGAGGTAAATTCTCTATCTTCACCCCATCAATTAAAAAAAGATAATTATATGTCGAAAACAAAAATAACCGTTAACTCCAATGGCTCGCTCAAAATAGAGGGCGATTTTGAAATTGTGGATGCTCAAGGCAACGAATATGGTCTGCAAGGCAGAACCACCATCGGCTTATGCAGATGTGGATTATCTAAAAACAAACCTTTCTGTGATGGCTCGCATCGTGGACATTTAGAGCACGATGCCGTGGCTTTCGATTTACCGCCCAAAAAGGTGTAAATGTACAACTGAGGAGTATCCAAAAAGCCGTACCGAACATCTTCGAAACGGCTTTTCACTCTTCACTACCTGTCCACTACCAACAACAAACCACGAAAAGATTTAAACCACTTCTTTATACCCTTTTTTGGTTTTCTCAAAAATGAGCTTTTTTACCTCATTTTGGCATATATCTGCTGCTAAAAAAGTTTTAATTTGCTCTTGTCCATTTGTACCGATGCGGCCGTAGATAACTTTAAAATGGTTGTCACTGATAGCAATGTGCCAAAATTTATTGGAAGAGCCTTCGGCGTATTCAAATTTTCGGAGGCTATTGAAAGCCACATCAATCGTTTCTAACACGGGGGTAGCAATCGATTTCTTGACTTTATCTTTCTGGATGGGCGTAATGCCGCCTTTTTCTAAAATGGAAGTAATGATTTTTTTCAGCGTCGCATTTTCTGTCCATAATTTTGTAGAATCAATGACTGATACTGAGGGGGGGTGATTTGTCTTCACCAAAACATCAAAATAATCTTCTAACAGCTTTTTAGCATATTTGGGGGCCGTATTTTCTTCAAAATTCTTAACAATAATGATTTCATAAACCTCCTTCAAAGCCACATTGTGCAATGAACTGACATCTTTCACCGTAACTAAACAGTCAAGCGGGCGCGATAGACTACCATAGCCTTTGTACACCAACTCGGCAATATTATGACCAACTTGTTGAATATCAATAACTTGCGTGTTTATCAACTCAATTAACACCTCAGCGGCAAAGGCACGGTGTTCTTTTTTCTCATTGAAAAATATGAGGCTTAAAAACATATGATGAATCGGGCGCAAAACAAAGCCTTCGTGAATCATAGCGCGCAATGCAGCAAGGGTATTGTTGGCTGTACTATTATTGGTTCTCAACTGTTTGGCAGTTGACAGATACAACGAATCCGTAAAACTGGGGATATAGGAAATCAAAATGTCAAAATCAATATCATGCAAAATATCCCACCAGCTATTGTCACTGTTATAACCATTGCTGTATAGCAAAGCCGGAATATTATTGTGTGGCTTTAATTTGAATCGCAATTCATACCAAGCGGGATACTCATTTGAGCCATAAGATTTATAGGTCGAAACCACATTTTCCATATGCCATTCAATGCTATCCGGTTCAATTACATTGGCATAAGCCGCATAAGCCGTGTCCGCAAATTCCTCAAATCGCCTTTCCGGATTTTTACTGCGGGCGGCCAAAATGTAATAAATATTATCGTTTTCTATGCGTTGACTGTGTTTTTGATTCAAAGCCGCCTTCAACTTATTGCCAATCAAAGACATCGCATTACTGACTAAACCGGCTTTTTTGAAGGTCGGTAAAGGTGTATCTCCGAACATATACAACACTAAATCTTTATTTTCTCCTGTCAGTTGCTGTGCTAAATCAAAGGCTTTTTTATTTTTTTCAAAATAGGCTATACGACAAATGGCTGCGCACAAATCATAGTTATCGGGTTTTATATTGTTTTTTTCATACCACAATAATTTTTCTACAAAAACAACTGGGTCAATCCAATATGGCGCGTGTGTGATGGCTGAAAGTATCGGTTCATTCCCTCCCCTGTCGCCTTGCGCCATGGCGCGATTCGCACTCAACAGTAACTTAGCGTATAACTCCGTAAAACGATGTTGCAAAAAGACGAAATTGCCTGTTAAATCGCCACCATATTGCCTTTTGAAAACAAAAGGGCGATGGCTATCATCTCCGAGCCAATGCAACAAAAAGTGATGAAAAATTTGTAAACTCGTTCCATTCCCCCATACAGACAATTGCTTTTTATAAGGCATGAGTTGAGTTTTATAATCCGCCGGAAACTGAGAAGCCAAATTTTCAAAACTTTGCATGAAAATCTCCAAATCAACCTGTATATTTTCTGCACTCAGCACTTTTCCGATGTGAAACACAAAGTCATTCCAATTGTCAATGGGTTCAATGGATTCCGTCAGTTTGAGATGATTTTGGGGAAGAATGGTGTATTTTTCGGGAATATCGTCAAATTCTCCAACCAAATCATTCGAGGTGATGTCATAAAATTTGGCTAAGTGCTTTTTCAAATCGCCTTTAATAGCAGAGTCTAATTGAGTGATTTGTTGTTTCAGTTCTTCGTCTTCCGGATTACCAAATTTGGCAATCAATTTAACGGCTTTTTCCTGTGTTGCAGTGTCATCTACTAACAGCGCATTGCAAGCATTTAAACACATGGAAGGGCGCAAATCGGGGTTTTCGGCACCCAATTTTTCATACATCGCCAAAATAGTTCGGATACTGCCTTTAGCATCCTTTCGGTGCAAAACGGAGGCAGCAAACTCAACAAAAGTAGCCGCGTCAAACGCTTTGTCGGTGTGTATTTTTTTCAATTCGCCAATGGCAAAATTGACTGCGCCCACGTAGGTAGTAGGCAATAAATATATCAATTCGGTTTGAATAGCCAATAATTCTTCGGTAGTTGGTGTGAGTTCGATAAATAAATCCCGATACCAATTCAGTAAATTGGTTTTCCAATCTTTTTTCAAGGTTTCGATACATTTCTGTAGGGTCTCTTGTTTATCCCAAAGTTTTAGGTCAATCAGTTTTTTTATCACCAAATTCCAGGGGCGTTCGATACGGTCTTTTGCCCCCCAATTACCGATAGCATAATGTACTATGTTCGTAGAATGGTCAAAAATAGCGGGTAAATCGCGTTGATAAATGAGCGGGTCCGCCAATATTTTCTTTTCAAATTCAGGGTAAGTTTTTTCTCCAGTATTACTCATCAACGAATTGACAAACAAATTAGGGTTATAGGTTAGAAAGCCTCTTTCGTTGAGTTCTCTTATAAATACGTAATCAACAAAAAAATTATCAAAAAATTGGTCTAACCACTTGGGTTTTGCCAATTCTAAGTAGTCAAAATATAGTTTTTTATAAGATTGATTGTTAATATTATTATTAGTAAAACGCCATGTATTATTGATGTTAGAATATTCTCTGGCAGAATTACAGAGCACTAAACCGCTCAGTGTAAACATATCAGATTGAATATCAGTCATCTTGCTCTTCCAAGTATTTGTACCGAGTATTTGCACAAACTCACTTAGTTTGCGGTGAGTTTCGATTAATTTCTTTCTCAATGCCGGATATTCCTTTTTATCCACCGCTTTTAAAAAAGGAAATAGAGCCTTTGTGTCAGATTTTAAGATGATTGATTCGAGTAATTGTATATTTGAGTTATCCATATTCATATAAAAGTTGTAGGTTTTTAAAAGATACTGAGGGGGTACACTACTATGCCTGCGTTTTCATTTTTACCGCTAAAATATGTTTACACAAGCCTCGTTTACCTTGATTATTGGTAAACCAATTGCACGTGCAGCGTGCCTTATCGCCCTCAATGATGACTTTATGCAATACGCCACTCCCTTTAACTCGGGCTTCGACATAATTTCCTTTTGGACAGTCAAGAATGATGTCGTTATCTGCCACCAATTTTTTAGCATTTTTCAAGCGTGGGTTAAGGTTGACAATACGCTCCATTTTGAAAGGTAAACGGCGATAAAAATGATAATTGTCAAAAGCATCGTAGCCCAACATACCAATTGAAGAAAGGCTTGCACTTAGACTGTCCATTGTACCAAAATCAATATCGTGTTCAAGCGAAAGCATCGTTGGGTTGAATAACTCATTGGCTTTCAATAGGTTATTGATGCCATATATCCATTCCAAGGGTATTTCACTCGTTAAGTTTTCTAAGGCTTTACCCTCGCCTGAAAAGCCCCGATAAGCATCGGCTGAGAGAGCAAAAACCAAACGCATATTGCCCATAACGGCTACGAACAAAGAAGATTCGCTTGTGGGTGAACCATAGATTTTTAGACTATCTAAATAAGGCAAGATACCCTCCAACAAACGCAAACGATGCACGCCACCCACGCGAATTGAATTTCCTACCGAAACAGGCGAAAACTGCGCTTTACCGGCTCTGAAAAAAATAAAATAATCGGTTTTTACTGCCGATTTGGGCAAGGTTTGAAACAACAACATGGCTTGTGTCCGATTCAAACTAAAAGCTTCGGGGAGGTCTTTCATCAACAATTGTACACTTGTCAAGCCTTTAATCCACCGGTTAGGCAATGCCACTTTTTTCTCCACCACTTTGGTTTTTGAAGTGGCTATCGTGACATCTTTTTGCCCTACAGCCAACACCATTCGCTCAGATTTGGTTACTGCATTGAGGGCATTAATCATCGGGTCATTAAAATCCACGTTGGTTGTCCCACTCGCAATAAACTCTCCGTCTAAGGCTACTGGCAACAAATCCAAACGGGCATACACGCCATTACACGAAGAAAAGCCTTCAAAACGAATTTTTTCTGCGCCTGCCGTTACGATAGGGTCGCGCATAGCTGCTAATTCTTGTTGCGTTAGGGCAAATCGGGAACGGACAACTTTAGCAATCGTTGTCAGACTTTTTGCAGTCAAAAAAGGGTCGGTAAGTTTACCCCAAAAAAAACAGGGGACATTGTTGACTTCCGGAATTTCAGCCCCGTGGGATAAAGTTAAGCCTTTACTTGTGCCTTCCTGAACAAGCGTTGAAGCCGAAGCGTAGGCGTAATCTGTTGATGTTTCGAGCATTGTAAAAAAAAATTTGCGTTAGAAAAATGGGTTTATTTCATTCGGCAATTATTGTGTACGCTGTGTAGTTATATTTTGTTTAAACAAAAATCTTATACGCAAATATATGTCATCATTTTTTAAAAGTGCAAATTTTTATCACTATTTTTATTATAAATTTTTAAATGTAATTATTTTGATTATATTCTTACGGCAAAAATAATATTCTGAAGCACAAAAAACGGCGACTTCTCCCCGAAATCGCCGTCAACGTTTGGTTGTTAACCTCATCAATACATTTAAAATACCCTTTTAATTTTTTTCGCGTACAAATACCCAACCGGTTGAGAAAATCAAATTTTTGCGGTTCTTACCATTTCGGATGTTCACTTGATAAAAGGTCACACCATGTTCCAATTCTGTTTGCACTTCATGAATAGCAAAACCCGCATAATTGGTAGAAATATAATTTTTAACGGATTGAGGAACGGCGCTGATGGGTACAACTGTTCCTGACGAAGAACTGGATGAAGAATTGGGCGAAAGGCTTGAAGATGTACTGCCGTTATCGTCCGAAGGGTTAACGCTTTCCAATTTTTGGCAAGATGCTAAAGCCCATACAAGGCTAATGGCTAAAAACAAATTCTTTTTCATAGTTTTACTTTGTTTAAAAATTTTAGAAATGTGGTGATTATGTATCTTTTAATTCGATAGAACAAAAATAGCATCACCACTTACCCTAAAACAAATGAAGGTTGCCGAATCGGGAAAAACAATGCCCGAATCCGTTCCTCTCTAATAAAAAAAACGGCTATCGTCAATATTGAGATAGCCGTTTTTTTTATGCTTTTAAACTTCTTAAACCCGTGTCGCCGATTGAAACAATGCCACGGAGCTCTATTTTTTTTGTCCAATCGTGTGACCTTTCCAGCCAAACCAAAGAATGTAGGCATAGCAAACAGTCATAATGAGGAGAAAAGCCGAACGGAAATCCAAGCCTAAGCCTGATTTTTCGTATAACCAACCATAAAACGGTGGAATCAAAGCACCGCCGACGATGCCCATGACCAACAGAGCGGAACCCACATTGGTAAAGCGGCCTAAATCCTTAATGCCCAATGGGAAAATGGCGGGCCACATCACTGCGTTCGCAAACCCTAAAGCCGCTAAACAAGCCACCGCAGCGTTATCACTGACGAAATAAGAGGCTACTGTCAGCAATAAACCCATAATGGCGGAAGCATATAACCAAGTTTCTTGCTTGACATATTTGGGTATCAAAACAATGCTCACGCCGTATCCCAATAACAAACCAATCAAACCGAAAGAAGTGAAAAACTTGGATTGGTCGCCCGAAAAACCTAAATTTTTACCATAAATGGTTATCAAATCACCCGCCATCACTTCAGCTCCGACGTAAAAGAAAATAGCCAAAGCACCTAACCACACGTGTGGGAACTGAAAAATACTCGTTTTGCCGCGCGACAATGCAGTATCTCCGGTATCTCCTTCTCCGGCTTGCTCTTTAATATCCGGCAATGAAGAACGTTGAATCACAAAAGCGATGATGATCAAAACGGCTGCCAATACTACATAAGGCACCACAACTCGATTAGCTAAATCATTCAAGAGTTGAGATTTGACTAAAGGGTCGGTTGCTTCAGCAATTTGCTTATCTATGACATCAGCATTTTTTAAAAGCATCGAACCAAATAAAAGGTTGGCACTTATTCCCGCAAGTTTATTACAAATGCCCATGATACTAATGCGTTTAGCAGCCGATTCGATGGGGCCCAAAACGCTCACATAAGGATTAGATGCCGTTTGCAACAAAGCCAAGCCCATCCCGAGGATAAACAATCCAGTTAAAAACATAGCAAAACTGCGAGCTTCGGCAGCCGGAATAAATACTAAAGCACCAATTGCCATGACCACTAAACCGACAGACATCCCGTTTTTAGTGCCTAATTTTTGTAAAATCCAGGAAGACGGTAAAGGCAGGAAAAAATAAGCCGCAAAGAAAGCCGTTGCAACGTAATAAGCTTGTTGGTCTGATAATTCACACGATTTTTTCAGGAATGGGATTAGAATACTGTTCAGCCAAGTGACAAAACCAAAGGCCGCAAAAAGCAATCCGATAATAGTCAATTGATAAAGATACCCGTTTGAAGTTGATTTGGTGGTGCTCATAATTACAATTTAGTTTTTCAAAAAGTTATAAAGTCAATTTTTCATCATAATCAAAAAAATATTCGTCGCCCAAAGAGACTAATATCAATCCGGCTTTGTTTTTTTCACACGCGGTATTGATTAATCCGGTCGCAATTTTGATATTATCCGTATCGAGGTTACTAAACAACTCATCCAGCAACAACATATCAAAGGGTTGACACAAAGCCCGAATAATAGCTACTCGCTGCCGTTGGCCATAAGACAGCGTTTCACATTTTTGGTTCATAAAGGGAGCAATCCCGAGTTGTTCACACATATTATCTACCTCCGATACTGAGGGGGTGTCGGTGAGATCCCTTTTCAATACAATATTTTCTCTGGCGGTCAAATTTAAAAAAAGTCTTAAATCCTGAAAGACAATGGAGAGTTTTTTTTGCCGAATATCCGCCCAATCATCATAATTCAACGTTTTTATATCTTTTCCTTCTATTTTTATACAACCTTCATAATCATTGCGCAAACCGTACATCAAGTGCAACATTGTGGATTTCCCTTTTCCGGAAGGAGCTGTTACCAGATATTTTTCCCCTTTTTCAAACATCCGTCCGCTTGCTCCAAAAGTAACACTTTCAAAATTGAAAATGTCAGATGTTGGGCTAATGCCATTTTCAACGAGCGGAAAAGGCTTGATTTTATGCAATTCAATCATACAACACGTGATAAATTTTAACAAACATAATGAAAAATAAATAAACCCAATAAAAAACGTGTCAGACGTTGTTGAAACATCTCACACGTTTTTTATTATTCGACTTACGGGGTTTTAAAGCCTGTCAAATGGCATCTTTGCTTGCTGCCGGAGTTTCTTCATTTTTAGCTTTTTCTTTTTCCACTTTATTTTTCAAATACCACTTATTAGCCATTTTTATCAAAGATTTTAAGCTGTTTTCGTTTTGGTCGCGAACTTTGATTATGTTTTCGCCGGATTTAGCGTTGAACATCATTTTCATCTCCGTGATTTCGGGATTTTTCATGTCTTCCGATTGAGCAAATACTTTTTCAAAATTAACGTACATGCCAAAAATATTTTTATTCAAAACATCTTTTATATCCCCACTAACTGACCCTTTATCGGTTAAACTGCTCACCGTGTTGTAATCGCCGACGAATAGGACATCATTGATAATAGTGATTTTGTTTTTGTCAATATAACTCTTGCTCATTTCATCAGCTATGCCCGAAAATCGGTAATTGTTATCATTTTCTTTGACTAAAACCTCTTCTTTAACGAGTGCATCCATCAACCGTTGAATAGTGGGTTTGTCACTGATTTTGAAACCCATCATACCCGACCATTTATCATCTTTTGCGTCGAAGTTGGGAACGGCAGAAATAACGATGTCACCATCCAGCGCTTTGCACAAATCATCAACCGAAAAATTTAAGGCACTTTCACTGGATTTCGTCATCATGCGGAATTGTGGATTGGCATTGATGATTTCTTTCAAGCCTTTCATGTCCAAAGCAAGAGTCATGGCAAAGCCCATATTTTGACCGTTCATGTATTTTGAAAAATCAGTTTTGACGTTGTCTTTTAACAAAAGTCCCCACTCTTTCGTGATGTGTTTATTGATTTTAAAATCGGATTTAGAGACAATTTGCCCTTTTTCAAAATCGGCAAAACCGGTAAAATAATTGCCTTTTAAGGCTTTAGGGTCGAGGTTCATCGCACCTGCGGCGGCTTTCGCGCTCATGTTATCCGCATATTTATCAAATGTGCCAAAAGTGTAAAAATCGTGGGTCTTTCCCATCAAATCTTTCATGTGGCTATTTTGAGCCATTGATTCTTCAGGTTTTGTCTTGAAAAAACTGAAAATGCCCATCCCCTCAGTATCACTCCCTAAAACAGCCATTTTATCGTTCCAGGCCACCGTGCCTTTATTTTTATAATTGACTTTGTAGCCTTCTTCCGTTGTTTCTTCCTGCTCTTTATCCATGACGATAAATTTGATACCGTCTTTTGTTTGAACTTCACCAGCTTTAGCATTTTGCAACATGGCTTCAAAGGCTTTTACGTCAGCAATAGACATCAACATAATCCCTTGACCGCTTCCGCCTCCATTTTCAAGCATATTATATTCCTGAACGAAATAAAAATTTTTAGTCAAATCAATACCAGATTTTTTAGGATCTTTCAGAATTTCAGCCAAAGTAGGATTATCTTTTTCAGTTTCCACAACTGTCTCTTTATAAAAATCCATATTCTTAACAGCTTCAAAATCAGCTTTTTGCATTAAACTGGAAATATTAATGGCCGTTACAGAAGTAGCATCTTTCGGAATAGCTGTCATGCTATCGTTTAGGGTAGTATTATTTTTACAAGAAGCAATTAAGAAAAGACCCAAAAATGCCGTTAAGGCGGTGTTACATAAGTTTTTCATTTCTAAATATTTATAAATTGTTTTAAATGACAAAAAATGATGAATTGTTAATTCACATAAAAGTAAAACACAATTTTAGTGAGTTTAATTCGCCCGCTTCGAAAATCATGGATAAACACCTAATTATTAACGACTATTAAAAGAGAATATCTGAAATATGAAAGAGGTAATAAAAAGTTTCTTCATAAAATCCATACTTTTGTTATCTTTCAGCGTAAATAATGAAACTAAAAAATATTTTCAAACTCATAACAACCTAACCGGTTAGAAATCAAAACTTTATGAAAAAACCCAGTCTCACGTTTTGGATATTAGCAGCCCTTGTTGTGGGTGCTATGATTGGATATTTTTTCCCGACAGTCGGAATTAATCTCGACATTCTGAGTAAAATCTTTCTTCAACTCATCAAAACCCTCGTTGCTCCGCTCATTTTCTCAACGCTTGTTTTGGGTGTTGCTGGACACAACGATTCCGGACAAGTCGGCAGAATGGGCATCAAAGCTTTTGGTTATTTCATAACGGTGACATCTATCGCTTTGGTATTTGGTCTTTTAGCCATTAACGTCTCAAAAGCCGGTTACAATGAAGGTATAGACCGCGAAAAAGCTTTGAAATTACAATCAAAAGCTAAAAGCGTCAAGAAAGATTGGAAAGAAGTGGCTTCTCCTTTGGTGATGGAAAAGACGGAAAAAATCATTGAAGACTACGAACAAGCCCCTGATTCACTCCGTTCCGCAGTTATACTGAGGGGTATAGATTCGCTTCAAGCCACTTTCGTGAAAGCTAAAAAAGAAGCTGATAAACCCCCTAAACAGGATTGGAAAGACATTATTGCGCATATTTTTCCCGAAAACATCGCTAAATCCATAGCCGAAAACCAAGTTTTGCAAGTGGTGGTTTTCAGCCTTTTATTCGGTATTGGGATGAACATGGCTGGCGGCGAACACCGCGAAAGAATGTTGCGGTTTTGTGATTCTTTGTCGCAAGTGATGTTCAAATTTACCAATTTGGTAATGTACTTCGCACCTATCGGTGTTTTGGGTGCCATGGCATCGGCGGTTGCCGCTATGGGATTGGATGTTTTCAAACCCATGTTAGCGCTCATCGGCACTTTGTATGCAGCCTTAATCATGTTTGTTGTCATAGTTTTCGGCTTTATTGTTTGGGTTATGAAAATCAACGTCCGAAAATTTTGGGCAGCCGTACAGAAACCGGTGTCAATTGCCTTCGGAACGGCATCAAGTGAAGCGGCTTTAGGTCCCGCGATGGAAGCACTTGAAAAGTATGGTGTGCCGCGCAAATATGTCTCTTTTGTATTACCGACCGGCATGAGTTTTAATCTGGATGGCACAACACTCTATTTAAGCTGTGCTGCGGTTTTTGTAGCGCAAGCCACACAAAGTGACATTGCGTCTTCAATAGGCTTGCAAGTCCAATTATTGCTCGTATTACTCGTCACCAGTAAAGGAGTGGCGGGTGTTGCAAGAGCATCGCTCATTATTTTGATGGGCACCATTGGTCAATTTGGTTTGCCGGACTGGCCCATTTACTTGATTTTAGGCGTAGATGTGTTAATGGATATGGTGCGAACGGGAGTCAATATGCTGGGCAACTGTTTAGCAACCGTCGTCATTGCAAAATGGGAAGGAGATGCTAAAGATTTGTAAGTTTAAAAATTAAAATAATTAATTATCAAGCAGCATATAAGATTGCTACACGTTTTTAAGACATGGGAAAATATTTTACAGCAAAAGCATTTTTAATGCTCAGTGTAGCGTTTTTTTTGCCATTGATGTATGGCTGTCGCAAAAGCGCTAATGAAGATAAGATAATTGATATTGATAAAGAATTCAATATTCAATTATGGGAAAAATTGGAAGAAACGGGTAGTAATTTACAATTTGTCGTCTCAACAATTAAAAATCAAACCTGTGGAGGCACACGTATTGATATGGTTAGTAATCAGATTGATACAAAATTGACCGTTACTATCAAAAGCCTCATTTATCCACAAATTTGTAACGGAGCGTCTCAACCCGCTTTTGATACATTGACTCTCGGAAATATGTCTAACGGTAGTTACAGCCTTAACATCAACCTCAAAGATGTCGTTTTGAATAGTGGTATTTTAACGGTAGATGAGAAAAGATTTAGGGTTTCAATGGCTCATCAGGATGGAATTTCGGTGACATTACCCGAATTGATGCGGGTTCCAAGTGGCACAATATGGGGTTACGTTTCTTTTGAAACTGGTCAGGATTCTAAGTTAATTAAATTTATGGATAATCTGAACAAGATAGCGACTCCAGTGACTGTTCCCAACGGCAACTATGGACATTTTGTAGTTGGCAGTTCAAAAGTAGATATCAAATCAAGTTTTGAAACTAAAAAACCGAATGTCCGTCAGATTTTTCATAATCTCAATAAGAGTACAGTTGAATTGGACAATTTGATTCGGGAATACCGCAGTCAAGGGCTTGATATTCGAATTTTAACCTATAATGGTAAAGTGTTTTGATGGAGTGTTGTATTGATGAATTGTTTATGAAAAATCCAATAATATAGCTATTCATCAATACAACATTTAATCAACTTCTACTTCTTCATAATTTCAACTTCGTCGCCAAAACGCGTTCTGAATCTTTTCAAGATTTTGTTCAATTCCTTCTGACTATAATAATTGACTTCAGCTCCAATAATAGTCAAACCGCCCGACTTTTTCTCGTAAACATTATATCCATTGTTCGAAATCCAAGTTTTTAATCTTCGGATATTGTTCTTATTTGCGAAGCCGCCTACTATAATTATCGCTTGATTTGAAGAATTGGATTTAGGAACAATTGACCCCTCAGTATTAGCTTTATCCTGAGCCACTTCGCCATATTTTTCAGAGGCGATTTCTTTAGGTGACTTATTTTGATTGACCACGGGGGGAGCCGGCGTAGGTTGTGGTGGTGGGGGTGAAATGGGCTTATCAAACTCTTTAACACTGTTATTATTAATTGTTCCATTCGACGTAGCCGGTTTTTCATTGACTTTAGGTTTAGCTAAAGGGGATCTTGGGTTTTTACTGCTGAAAAGATAAATGCTGTAAGCTAAAATAAGAACTAAAGCAACTGCTAAACCCGGAGCAAATTTTCTAAACTCAAAAGGGATACCTAAATCAAAAGGCTTCACCGGAATCAGAGGCGTTGATATATTGTCAACTGATTCAGGAAAAACATTGGTGGCTGCTATGGATACAGTCGGCACTTCTTTAGGTGAAGCCTCTGGCTCAGTTTGTTGAGTGGCTAAGGGTTGTGTAATTGTTAGTTCAGGTGTTTTTTCAACAACCGATTCGGGTCTTGATCTCGAAACCGGATAAAATTGAACAGCTGGCAAGCCAAAAGAATCTGTATTGAAATTTGTTTTTTCAGGTAAAAACCGGACTTTGTCGGTATAATCGCGATAAAGCCTTCCGACGTCAGAAATAAATAAGATTTCATGCCTTTTGAAAGTCTGAAGGGCTTCTTCAGTGAAAGTATCAATAATTTTTTGTGCCTCGTAAGAAGGAATATTGTACTTATTTTTAAGAAAATCCACTAAAACCCCATCGTTGACAATATTATTGGAGTTGAATTCAATTTCAAGAGCCGGAGGAGAAAGCGAACCTTGAACGTTATCAATAGACGCAGATTTATAGCTACCCGTAAAAGCGCCCAAGCCGGGAATCACAACCGAGCCATTGTCGTAAAGCAGTTCTTTAATTTCTTCAGCAATTTGAATATTCATAAGTTTAATTCAGATTATTGTCTTCTGACATATCGGCAATAATAGAATAAGCATTGCCTTTATGTTGTAAAACGGTGCGCCAGAGTGTGTGTGGTTGGGCATTAAAAATATAATTAGCGTGCATATCGCTCACAATCCATGAACCCTCTTTCATTTCATCTTTTAATTGTCCTTCGCCCCAGCCGGAATAACCAATAAAAAAACGAATATGCTTGGGTTCAATGAGCTTAGATTCCACTAAAAACTTCAATTGTTCCCAATCGCCACCCATATATACACCCGAACTGATGCGTTTGCTGCCAATGAGTAAATCTCCAACATTGTGTAAAAAATGTAAACTATCCGTCTGAACGGGTCCCCCATAGAATAAAGGTGCTTTAAATTCAGGGAAATCAGGCACTATATCGTTGAGTTTCATGTCCAACATCTTATTCAGGATATAACCGAACGACCCCTCCGAATCGTGATTACAGAGCAAAACCACTGACCGCTTGAAGTGCGGCTCAAGCAAAAAGGGTTCTGCTATCATGAGTTTACCCGTACGTATTTCGTTTGAAATTATCATGTTGTATTAAAAACAGAACGGAATTTCTGTTATAAAAATTTTAAATATAAAGAGATTTTTCTCTTGAAATTATAAGGCTTCGCTTGGTAAATTCTTATCTACTTGTGAGAACATACCCCTCAGTACCTTTCCATTCCCGCCGACTTCATAAACTTGAGTGACACCGTCAGCTATCATATTTTGCATAATTTGAGTCCATCGAACAGGTGAAGTTAATTGTTTTATCAAATTATCTTTAATAATGTTGGGACTTGTGTGTGGTTTTGCATCCACATTTTGATATAAGGGGCAAATCGGTTTTGTAAATTCCGTATTTTCGATCGCCACCCTCAATTCATCTTCCGCCGGTTTCATCAAAGGCGAGTGAAAAGCACCGCCAACAGGTAAAACCAACGCTCTTTTTGCGCCGGCCTCTTTCAACTTCGCACACGCCTCGTTCACGGCTTCTACTGTTCCAGATATAACAAGTTGACCGGGTGTGTTATAATTAGCGGGTACTACCACGCCTTCAATGTCAGCACATATTTTTTCAATAACGTCATCAGTTAAACCTAAAATCGCTGCCATGGTACTCGGTTGCGCCTCACATGCCTTTTGCATTGCCAAAGCCCGCTGCTGAACCAACTTTAAACCATCTTCAAAATTAATGCCACCGGCAGCTACTAAAGCTGAAAACTCGCCCAAAGAATGACCCGCTACACAATCAGGTTGAAAACTTTCACCCGTCATCCTCGCTTTAATGACAGAATGCAGAAAAACCGACGGTTGCGTCACTTTTGTTTGCTTCAAATCTTCCTCTGACCCTTCAAACATAATGTCACTCAATCTATATCCCAATATGGCATTAGCTTCTTCAAAAAGATCTTTAGCTAAAGCCGAAGCCTCGTACATATCCTTGCCCATTCCCACAAATTGGGCTGCCTGACCCGGAAAAACATATGCTTTTTTACTCATAAAATATTGATTTGAATTTAGTTTTAAAATTTACTCCCCAATCTAACACACGCATGGGAATATGGCCCAAAATAACGTTTTGTTGGGCAAAAATAGTAATTCTTTCCATAATTAAATAATCCATCTAAAAGTTAAATTGATTCTTGGGTGATTCTTTTTAGGTTCTTTAGGCACTGCATGTTGCCAAAAATGCTGCATTTCGCCGGACATTATGAGCAATGACCCATGGGTAAGTAATAGTTCATGCTTGATACTTTTATTATCTTTTCGGCGCAAAAGAAATCGGCGGCTTTCTCCGAAATTCAAGGAAGCAATAACAGGATTCCGACCTAATTCTCTTTCATCATCCGAATGCCAACCCATAGAGTCTTGACCATTGCGGTAATAATTGAGTAAAACGGAATTAAAAAGTGGCTGGTGGCACATAACCAGAGTTTGACATTCGTCCTCAATTTTATTTTTTATCCAAGTTAATGCATCCGTCCAAACCAATCCATATTGGGTTTTTCCGGAATAAGTATAGCTTTTGCCCGCCTCGCCATACCAAGCAGTGAGGCGAGGCTCCAATACTTTTTTACCGAACATCGTAATTGCCCCCTGTTCCCACGCGATGGTTTCAGTTAATACTTTTTGGAGACTATCAGCTTCTTTTTTTTCAAAAAAATGCTCGATAAAAATGAGTTCAGCTTGGGGAATATCTAATTTTCTTAGTTTTTCAGAAAATAACATTTGTTGTATCATTATCTTTTGTAAACCAAAATTGCCCTTTTTTGTTTGATAAAATCGTTTAAATTGTGCTTCATTAAGGGAAGTATTTTTACCACATGATTTTAATTTTTCGCCCCGTATCAGCCGACCGTTTAATGGCTTCGATGATTTTCATGTCTATCAAACCCTCTTCTCCCGATGCTAAAGGTTGAGTTTTGTTGATGATATTTTGAGCGAAAGCACCTAATTGTTTGATTTGTTGATAGGAAGGGGTTTTAAAATCAATTTTACCATCCGAAAATGTACCTGTAGCACCTCTTGCGGTGAAAGAAGGTTGCAAACCAAACCATTTTGAACTGGTGGTAGCGTACAATTTATCCATAAAAGATGTATATGTGGTTGTAGAATTTGAAACCGCGCCACTTGGAAACTCCATTTGAAACATCATCATTTCATAAATACCCTTGAAAAGCTGTTTATCGGTATTGTAACCTTGCGCAGTCACGGCTATGGGCAACTCTCCGAGCGTTCTCCTAATGCCCATGATGCAATAAACGCCCAAATCCATAATCGCTCCGCCGCCACCCAAATCTTTATTCAATCGCCAAGAGGAAGGGTCTGCCATAGCATAACCCAATCCGGTTTCTATCATCTTAACGGAACCAAATACTTTTTGCGTACCTAATCGCCGGACTTCCAAATGGTGCGGCTCAAAATATAACCGATAACCCACAGAAAGCATCACTTTTGCTTCTTTACACGCCTTAATCATTTGCTCACATTCCTTAACATTCAACGCCATCGGTTTTTCACAAATCACGTGTTTGCCGGCTTTGGCTGCCCGAATTGTGTACTCCGCATGCATCGAATTAGGCAAAACAACATAGACTATGTCAATATCGGGATTGTTTTTTATGCTATCAAAGTTCTCATAATTATACACATTTTGTTTCGGAATATCGTATTTTTCGCACCAAACAGGTATTTTTTCAGGCGAGCCGGTGACAATACCTGCCAACCGACACCACTCGGTTTCCTGCAAAGCAGGTGCAATTTGGATGTTTGAATAATTACCCAAACCAACCAAAGCTACGCCCAGTTTATTGTTTGTTTTTGGGGTAAAGTTAAAATCCGGTTGAGAGAGTATAGCACCCGCTCCAAGGGTTAATTGCTGTAAAAAATCTCTGCGTGTTGTCATTATATATTAAATATTTTTCCGAATTATGCTATCCGTTTTAAACCTTCTTACTGCATTCACATTTTTATGCTATGACAGATTTTTTTATCGTGAAAATAAAATCATAATCCGGCTAAATTAGTTAATAATCCAATATTATCGAATAACTTTCCCGAAAAACTAAAAATGGTACATTTTGTTTAGTTATTTGTAAATACATGATAACTTTACACGAACAAATATGTCATACAATCGAATATTCAAATTGGGAATAATGAACGATAAAATGAAGCTCTGGCTCAAACGAATTGGTTTAAGCGGCTTTTTATTTTTTTTAATAAAAGGGTTAATCTGGATTGCCGTATTTGCGGGAGCTGGAAAGTGTTTATTTCAACAATAATGTCTCTAAATTCTTTTGGTTATGGACAATTTACAAAAAGCGCGTGAAACGCAAATCCGCAATATTGAAGCCAAAACCGGTAAATCGCTTGCCGAATTACGAGCTTTTATCCAATCAAGTGGTATCAAAAAACATGGTGAAATCCGTAGTATGTTGATTCAAGAACTGGGTCTTGGGTACGGAGATGCGAATTCTCTTATTCATTATGCCCTCCAAACGGATGGACAAACCGCTGCTGAAGCCAAAGGATTATCAGATGATGATGTCGTCAATGAGATTTATTCCGGTAAAAAAGCTGGACTTCGCCCTTTGCATGAAGCCATCCTAAATGCCATCAAAGAACTGGGTGAATTTGAAATAGCACCTAAAAAAGGTTATGTGAGTTTGCGCCGCAAAAAACAGTTTGTCATGGTAGGCCCTGCTACTAACGAGTCGATGGAAATTGGAATCAACGTAAAAGCACTACCCGATTCAAACCGATTGAAAGTAATGCCCCCGAACAGTATGTGTCAATATAAATTAAGGTTGAACCATATGTCTGAATTTGATGACGAAGTTAAAAATTGGATTAAAATGGCTTTTGATGCTTCTTAGTTATTCTCTTACAAAGCTGCTTTTTACTTTATGCTTCAATTGATTTAAAGCAGCAATATATTTAAACTTTGACTTTCTGCCCGTAATCCAATTAATTTAGTTTTATTTTGCAGTATGAAATTATTAGCAAAAACCTTTGCAGGGCTTGAAGAAGTGCTTGCGGATGAAATAAAATCGCTCGGTGGGCAGAACATAAAAATCATCAAACGTGGTGTACAATATGAGGGCGATAAACGATTGTTGTATCGCTCCAATATTGAGTTGAGAACGGCTTTGCGCATCTTAATGCCCATTGCACAGTTTCGCGCCCGCCATGAAAGCGCTTTTTATAATAAAATCAAAGAGATTGATTGGTTAAAATATATGGACGTCAAACAGACATTTTCGATTGACCCCGTTGTACGATCCACCTATTTTACCCATTCACAATACATTGGCTTGAAAGCCAAAGATGCTATTGCCGATTTATTTCGGGAGAAAATGAATAAACGCCCGAACGTGAATACCGCCACGCCGGATTTGGCCATCAATATCCATATTAACGAAGATGAAGTAACCGTTTCGCTTGACGCTTCGGGTGATTCGCTTCACCGTCGAGGATATCGGGTGGATAGTATGGAAGCACCCATGAATGAAGTCTTGGCAGCCGGTATGGTTTTATTGAGCGGTTGGAAAGGCGATTGCGATTTTGTGGATGCTATGTGTGGCTCAGGAACCATACTCACCGAAGCGGCTTTGATGGCACAAAATACCCCCCCTCAGTATGTGCACCCTTCAAGTCCCAACAATCGGGAATATTTTTGTTTTAAACGCTGGAAAGATTTTGACAAAGAGCTTTTTGAAGACATCCTTAAAAATACCCCATTGCATAAAGTGGATTTCAAACACAAAATAATGGGTTCTGATATCAACTTTCAAGCCAAACGGGTTTCTGAACGCAACGTTGAAGCGGCTTTTTTGACGGATAAAATCGAACTCTCCCGCAAGGATTTTTTCGCCTTAATCCCATCCTCAGACAAAGGTGTTTTGATGATGAATCCGCCTTACGATGACCGTTTAAAACTTGAAGATGCTCAAGATTTTTATAAAAAAATTGGGGATGCCATGAAAAAAAATTGGAAAGGTTGGGAAGTGTGGATTATCTCCGGCAATCTTGAAGCCGTTAAAGCCATCGGGCTCAAACCTTCCAAACGGATAACCTTGTATAATGGGGCTATAGAGTGTAAATTTTTGAAATTTGAGATGTATTGAGATTGGAGTTTTGAGTTTTGGGTTTCGAGTTTGACTCAAAACCCAAAACCCAAAACCCTATTCTGCTACCTTACAATATTCAACTTTTTCATCACCGTTCTTTTACCTTCCGGTTCGATAGACATGAAATATTGACCGGGTTCCAATTGCTCGATATTGAGTCGTTTGTTAGCCGTGGCGTGCTCCATTTTTTCAGAATAAACCAGTTTGCCGATACTGTTAAAAATAGAGATGTTAACGGATTTTGATTGAGTAGCACTTAAATTAATATCAACAAAATCAGAGGTCGGATTCGGATAAATAGCATAGCTTCCGGCAGGTTGATATCTCAACCGAACAACCTCCGAATACTGAGGGGTCTTTAAAACTTCACTAAAAAGAGCCACTCGATAAGTATTATCGCCTTCTTGAAGATTATCATCTGTGATTTGATAAGATTCTATCCCATTTTTTTGATTGGAATAAAGCGCATTAATCAATTTGAAATGCTCAAAATCCCCTGTTTTATTCAGTTTTTCAACGATAAAATAATCAGGGAGTTGAGAGGTCTGCGAAATCCAATTCAAAACTCCTTTTTGAGCCTCAATTCTGCCTTCTACTGTTATTATTTGGGCTATTTGTAAAGCCGAGACAACCGTTGAGGAAGTATAAGTTGCTGTGGTTTTAGGACCAAATTCGCTATTTGCATACACTCGAGCCACTACTTTATTAACGCCCACATTAAGCGCTAATTGTGTGGTATAAAGCTTGGCAAGTGGGTTAATTACACCGTCGTTGCCCATAGGGTCAGTACCGTCAAGCGTGTAATAGATACTGCCGATGGCATTCGGATTGGTGGCTAAAACGGGCGTGGTGACAGTGCCCGAAGGCTGATTGAAAGTAACCGGCAAAAGCGTATGCACCAATCCTTTTGCCCGCCATTTATCCAAATTATACTGATAACGCGTGGGTAAATGCGTTATATTGGCATTGTATTCTTCATCAAAATACGGATTGTCGTTGTAAAAAGTCTTGTTAAAACGTGCCAATTCCATCCCAAAAACGGGACGAATCAAGGTTTTCAATTCATTAAGCTTAGTCGTAATACGACCCACAGTCAAAGCGCCATTATTTTTTTGAAAAGCTTCATACACGCGGTCACGAACAAATGTTTTAAATTCCTTATTATTGCTTTTGTATAAATTGCCAAAAATGCCACCGGGTCCGTTAAAAACGAGTTGGGCAGGATCTGTCCATTTAATATCATATTCAAATTCATTATCATCCGATGTTTTAACAAGAGCACCGTCCGTATCATGGTCTTCGAGGACAAATTTTGTTGTCACTAAAGTTTTATCCGCTACTGCTCTATATTCCCATTCATTATCGAAATACATCAAATTCATCATTAAATCAATAAATTGATTCACATTGAGGTACTTTTTCACATCCTGAAAACGGAATTGCGAGGCTGCACTTCTAAGGGCATTCCAATTGGTAATAGTGCCGGTGTTCACCGTTCCGGTAGTCCATGAACTTTCAATCACATCGTATTGCAAGTCATCTCCACCATAGTAAGCCGCGGCGAATCTTTCGTCATATTTTTCTTTCAAGGTATATACGCCGTGGTATTTACCATTCACGAAAGCATGAACGTATTGGGTGTGCAAATCAATATTACCCAATTCTCTCATGGTTTTACTCACCAGACCTTGTGACGTCATTACCATCCCAAAACCATCCGCATTGGGACCATCTTGCCCGATTTTTAATTCTAATTTATCGAATTTATCAGTGGGCGTATAAGTATCCACATCGTCCTTAGCAAATATCGGATACCGGAATTTTGAAAAACCATAAATACTTTTGAATGATAACCGAAGATTTCTTTGATCAGAATTCAAGTAAGAATCATTTCCGTATCCTTCAACCCCACTGATGACACTGGCGCTTTTATTTTCACCAAACTTATTGATGTATTCAAAGCTACATATTTTTTCAACTTTGGTATCCACAACGCCGGCATTTGTTGAGATAGAAACGATTGGTAATAATTTCAAGCCGCTTTCATAATCCGCTTGTGTCACCAAATTCGGAAAGGTCAATTCCGAACCTTTTACCGGATATATGTACGAAAAAGATTCAACATAGCTTTCGCCGGTATTCGAGTAAGCAAAGGTTTTTAATACCGTAGTCGAGTTAAAAGTCAGTGGACTGCTATAAATATTACCTACTGTTCGGCTGGGGATAGAATGGTCGGTAGTGTAACGCAAGGTAGAACCGGCAGGCGGGGTGAGCGTGACAACAATCGGTGCATTGGCGGTCACAATACCTCTCGGAACGTTGTTAGTAATGCGTAAAAATCGCTTACCAAGGGTATTACTCGTACCACGCGTACCACCTAAAAATTTGGTAAGTGCCGCCGGAGCCGGCGTAGCCCCCCCCTCAGTATCCACGCCAAAAGTTACATTGTCCTCATCATCAGGCAAAGCAGGGAAAGTCATAGCCGCTAACTCAACTGCAACTCCATTCACATTTCTGAACAAAAAGACGCTTTCCCCTTTTGAACTCAATTTTAAATCAATGTGGGTAGGGCCCTTTAACGTATCGCCATCAGCCACTAACACTAAAAACCCTTTTGCCGGAATGGATAAACCTTTCAAACGCCACTTATAAGGTGTTGTTTTCTTACCCGTGATAAAAATATCATCGGTAGAAACCGGGGAAGTGTTGTCGTTATACAATTCAATCCAATCTTCACTGTTTCCGATAGTGCCTTTGGGCGCTAATTCATTGATAAAAATGCCGGATGAAGTAGCCGCATCTTTAACAGTTATCGTAAAAATACAAGGCGTGGCAGGATTATTAGCCGCATCTTTGGCCGAATACGTTATAGTAGTCGTACCCAGTGGAAATGCTGAACCAATCCCTAAACCCGCCGTCGGTGCAGAAGATACAGAAGGCGTAATATTGGAAGTACAATTATCGGAAACGGAAGGAGCCGTCCACGTAGCGACCGCACTTGTTGTAGTGGTTAATAGATTAATATTCGTTGGGCAATTTGTAAAGACCGGTGCTACTACATCGTTAGCACATGGATTGGTCACTGTTACCGTAAAAACACAATTAATTGCATTATTGTTGGCAGCATCTTTAGCTGAATACGTCACCGTAGTAGTGCCTATCGGAAAAGCTGAACCGCTGATTAAACCTGCTGTAGGTGATGTTGTCAAGGAAGGAACGATATTAGCGGTGCAATTATCCGTAACACTCGGTGTTGTCCACGTAGCCACAGCTGATGTGCCGGAAGTAGTCAAATTGATATTGGCTGGGCAATTTGAAAAGACAGGAGGTGTCGCATCTGTTGTACAGGGGTCACCAATTTGGTATTCGATAGTCAATTGAGCAACGCCTGCTCGAGAGGTATTAAATTCATAACTTCGAGCATTCAAAATATTATTAACAGTAGCATTCCCTTCTAATTTAAATGACAACGCCCCACCCGATTGCCAACCGGTAGCAATAGCAGCTTGAATAAGCGTTGATAAATCAGGTGTCTGCTGTTTCGCGTTGCTTTCATCCCTTATTGTCCAAGCCGGAGGATTCCAATTGACAATATTAGAGACATATGTTCTCGCCGCAATATTTGCCAAAGTGGAATATGCCGCTGCATTACCGGCTTGACATTTAATGGTCAAACTGGCAGTTGTCGTGCTCGGCGATTTGGTAGTGAACTGGATATAAGCCTTTCGAACGGTCGCATTTGTGGGCAAAGTCAAGCCTTGAAAGCGAAGGGCAACATATTGCTTACCGTTGTTGTCCGTATCGTATCCGCCTAATTCAAGGTCCGAACTGTTTACATAAAGTGCCGTTGATGCTTCAACATCATCATTTCCGGCAGCTATTTTGGAAGTGATGGTTTGAACTTGTTGTGAAAAGCCTATAGAAGTGCATAACAATAGCACTAATAATGTGTAGAATGCTTTTTTCATAGTAATAATAAATGGAGAAAATGTTAATAAATGTTTGCTTTTTGCTGAAATAGGTATCGATAAATAAAAAGAGTATCCATTGTGTAATAAACAAAGATAACATTCTATTAAAACAATTAAAATATCACAATCAGGTGATTTAAAAAATTAGAATATTACCTTATACAACTATTTATTACCTTGCTTTACGCTATAAGGATATTTGAAATACTGTTCTAATAAAGAGATTTGCTCTTTGTCACCTCATTATACTCAATTTTTTCATCACTTTCTTTTTACCTTCCGGTTCAATGGATATAAAATATTGTCCGGATTCCAGTTTCCCCAAATCAAGTCGTTTATTTGCCGGTGCATTGTCTATTTTTTCAAATAAAACTTGTTTCCCCATAGTATTAAAAATAGAAATTTTGACTTCTTTTGATTGTATTGAAGCTAAATTGATGTCAATAAAATCAGAAGCCGGATTGGGAAAAAGAGCATAGTTATCGGCGGGATGATAATTTAAATGCACAATTTCTGAATACTGAGGGGTCTTCAAAATATCACTGATGAGTGCTACGCGGTACATATTATCCCCTTCACTAAGATTCTCATCTGTCCAATCATAGGCTTCGATGCCATCTCGTTTGTTTGAAAAAAGCGCGTTGACTACTTGGATGGGTTCAAAATTGCCTATTTTATTGGCTTTTTCAATTTTGAAATAATCCGGTATTTGTGAGGTTCTTGATATCCAATTAATGCTCCCTTTTTGACCATTTATTTTAGCTTCTACAGTCAAAATTTGCGCGATTTGTAAAGATGAGACAACAATCTCAGACGTGTAAGTTGCCATCGTCTTAGGTCCGAATTCACCATTCGCAAAAACCCTGGCAACTACTTTGTTGACACCTATATGAAGGGCAAGATGATCCGTATATAGATTCGCCAAAGGATTAACAATGCCATCGTTGCCCATCGGATCTGAGCCATCAATTGTATAGTAAATCATACCTGTTGAGTTTGGATTAATAGCTAAAACAGGTGTAGTGACCTTGCCCGAAGGCTGATTAAAAGTAGGCGGCAAAAGGGTATGAATCAATCCTTTTTCAAGCCATTTATCAAGGTTATATTGAAACCGAATCGGTAAATGAGCAATATTTTTATCATATTCCTCATCAAAATAAGGATTATTATTGTAGAATGTTTTATTAAATCGCGCCAATTCCATATTAAAAACCGGGCGGATAACGTCTTTTAATTCATTGAGTTTGGTCGTGATGCGTCCCACTGTCAAAGCACCTTCCTTTTTTTGAAAGGCTTCATAGACCCTATCTCTAACAAGGGTTATAAATTCTTTGTTTTTACCACTGTACAAATTGCCAAAAATGCCACCGGGACCTTGAAAAAGCAGTAAACTTGGGTCACTCCATTTCTTATCATAAGTAAACTCGTTTTCTTCCGAAATTTTAACGAGTGCACCGTCTGTATCGTGGTTTTCGAGGACAAATTTTGTTGTCAATAAATTTTTGTCAGCTACAGCCCTAAATTCCCATTCATTGTCAAAATACATCATTGTCATCATCCAATCAGTCAATTGATTGACGTTGAGATACTTCTTAACCTCCTGAAATTGATTTTGAGAAGCCGCACTGACAAGAGCGTTCCAATTGTTGATGGTTCCGGCATTGACTATTGCCCCGGGCCATAAACTTTCCAAAACATCATATTGCTTATCTTCGCCTCCATAATATTCAGCAGCAAATTTTTCGTCGTATTTTTCTTTTAATATGTAAATGCCGTGATATTTACCGTTGACAAAAGCGTGAACATATTGGGTATGAATATCAATATTACCCAATTCCCGCATCGTTTTACTGATTAATCCTTGCGAGGTCATGACCATACCAAAACCAACGGCATTAGGCCCATCTTGCCCTATTTTCAACTCCAATTTATCAAATTTATCGGTTGGTGCATACGTATCCACATCATCTTTTTTGAAAATGGGGTAACGAAATTTTGGAAAGCCATATTTATTTTTGAAAGATAAACGGAGGTTTTTTTGATCTGAAAAAATATAAGAAAAATTGCCGTAGCCGGCAATGCCGCTGACGGCACTGGTGCTTTTGTTTTCACCAAACTTGTTGATGTATTCTACACTGCAAATTTTTTCATCTTTTGAATCAATCACACCCACATTTGTGGAAATGGAAACTATGGGTAATTGTTTCAAACCTTGTTCATATTCCGTTTGGCTCACCAAATCCGGAAAAGTCAATTCTGACCCTTTTGTAAGATATATGTAGGTAAATGACTCGACAACACTTTCTCCATTGTCCAAATAAGCAAATGTTTTTATAACGCTTGTTGTATCAAAAGTGATGGGCGTAGTGTAAATTATACCCACCGTACGGCTTGGAATAGCATGGTCAGTTGTATAACGAATCGTAGCACCCGCTGGAGCCGTAAGCGTAATTGTAGTGGGTGTATTAGTAGTAATTATCCCTCTGGGTAAATTGTTACTTACGCGTAAAAACCGTTTTCCGGTAATATTGCTGGCGCCAATAGTCCCGCCTAAAAACTTCGTCAGTGCCGCAGGAGCCGGTGTTACCCCCCCCTCAGTATTGACCCCAAAAGTGACATTGTCTTCGTCAGCCGCCAAAGCAGGAAAAGTAAAAGCGGCCATTTGAACAGCTGCCCCGTTGGCTTGTCTGAATAAATACACGCTTTCGCCATCCGCACTCAATTTCATGTCAATGTGGTTCAAGCCTTTCAAAGTATCTTTATCCGCAATCAACACCAAAAAGCCTTTAGCAGGAATCGTCAAACCTTTTAAACGCCATTTAAAGGGGCTTGATTTTTTACCGGTAATAAAAAGGCTATCGGTAGATACTTCTGAATCATTGTCATTATACAGTTCTATCCAATCTTCACTATTAGAAATTGTCCCTTTGGGTGCCACTTCATTGATAAAAATTTTATCAATCGGATAGGTAATCTTTTTCTCAGCCACGACAATTACGTCAAAACGACAAGGTGTTGCATTATTAAGAGCCGCATCTTGAGCTGAATAGGTGACAGTCGTAGTTCCGGTTGGAAATGCCGAGCCTATATCCAAACCGGCTGTCGGTGCAGTCGATACTGAGGCGGTGATGTTTTGAGTACAATTATCCGAAACTGTAGGTAACGTCCACGTGCCGACTGCCGTAGAGCCAGTTGTGGTCAAATTGAGATTGGTCGGACAATTTGAGATAACGGGCGGTATCGCTTCATTATCGCATGGATTGGTAACGGTTACCGTAAAAATACAGGGGATTGCAATGTTATTAGCGGCATCTTTGGCTGAATAAGTAACAGTCGTTATCCCCGTTGGAAACGCTGAATTTATGTCCAAACCGGCTGTCGGTGCAGTGGATACAGAGGGGGTGATGTTTTGAGTACAATTATCCGAAACTGTGGGTAACGTCCACGTGACGACTGCCGTAGAGCCGGTTGTGGTCAAATTGAGATTGG
>JANPGW010000261.1:0-5172 GCA_031424115.1 Saprospiraceae bacterium
TAAACGATTGAGGTAGTTAGTCAAAACGGGGTCGGAATTGCGGTAGCGACCAACAGTATTTGGTGGCCATTGTTGAGGTAAATTGGCGGCATATTCAAATGAATTGGCGCCGCCTGTGTAGAGATATAAATGGTCAGGATAACCCAAAGCAGGGTCAAAATCAGGGTCTTGGGGCGCACGACAATACAATCCGCTCGACATGTGCATGATGTCCATAATTCGGATTTTAGACCGCTCAGCATTTTTCCATTGTGGAATAGGTGCGGGTTGTTCTAAAGTATAAACGCCGCGTTTCATCAAAATCCCCATAATGGTCGCCGAAAGGCTTTTACCCATCGACCAGCTTTCCAAAGGCGTGTCTTTAGTTATGTTTTCACCGTAGCGTTCAGCAATAATTTTACCTTTATACGTCACCACAAAAGCAGCAGTTAGTGCTTCGGCGGGTTCAAAGGCAGTTTTTAAGGCTTGCTCAACTTTTGCTTTATCTATTTCAGTGGGTATCGGGTCTTTGGGTAATAAATCACCCATGGGCCAAGGCGTTTTAGCGGCATCGGGTAGATTACGGACAACTTTAACGGGGGTATAATTCAAAGCCGTGCTGCCTTCTGCCAAACAGACGCAACCTTGGTCGCCTGTATAAACGGCGGTACGCACAACGCCACTCGGTAAAGTAATAGAAACCGTCTTTTTTACATAATCAATTACAGGTTTACCCACCTTAGCCCGTTCTGCATAAGGACTTGTGAAATAGCCCACATTTTCAGCGGCAAATTCGGGTTTCAATCCGGTTATAAAAACCGCAGAACACATGATTTTAGCATATCCCGCCGTATTGTGCGATAAGGCATCACCGGGCGGTGCTTTGTACGCTGTTTTTAATTGAAGCTTTTTACCGCGTTCAATGAGTGTATTGGCTGTAGTTTGTGTTTCAACTTTGGGCTGAGACTCTACTTTGGGTTTTGAATTGCAGGATGCAAAAAGAGTAAAGGTGAATAGAAACCCGATTGTACGGATTGTTTTCATGATGCATGTTTTTTTTAGTGTAAATAAAAGTAATATACGCTGTATTTCGTTGAATTGTCACATAATATACTCATAATATGCATAACAAAGAGATTTTATTCATAATTTTTCCAAAACAAAGCTGCCCACTGAATCAGTAGCGGATATTCTTTCAAATAAATGGTTTCGCCAGAAGCATGAGCACTTTTGCCAGACGCACCTACACCATCTATATTATCCAAATATTTTGCAATAAACGCAACATCATCTTTGCTATCTAACAGATTATCGAGCACTTTGACCATTAAAACACAGTCGTAGAAGTAGGCGAATTTAAACATTTTCTTGTATATTAGCGGAATGGAATCAAACTAAAAAAAATAGATGAAAATTTATAAAACCACCACCGGTATCTTTATTCAGAAAGGAGACAAGTATTTCTTACTTCAAAACCAAGATTGGGATGACCTCATCAATCGGGACGAATTATTTGCCTATTTATCAACTTTTATCGCTTCAAAATCACCTATTGAAGTTGAGGTATTCAAAAAAGTAAGCCTCAAAGCACCCATCCAGCAGCAAGAAATATGGGCAGCGGGCGTTACTTATTGGCGCAGTCGAGAAGCCCGCATGGAAGAAGCCAAGGATAGTGGAGGAGCTGATTTTTACGCTAAAGTTTATGACGCTATCAGACCTGAACTGTTCTTTAAATCAACAGCCGGCAGATGTGTGGGACATGGTGAACAAGTTTATATCCGCCGAGATTCGGCTTGGAACGTACCTGAGCCTGAATTGACCCTTTTTGCTACATCAAGCGGAAAAATCGTGGGGTATACCTGTGGCAACGATATGAGTTCGCGGGATATTGAAGGAGAAAACCCGTTGTATCTGCCTCAAGCCAAAAGCTATGAAAAATCTGCGGCTATCGGCCCTTGTTTGTATGTGCCTGAATACCCGATTGATGCCCATACGGCTATCAATATGGTCATCGAAAGGGGAGAGGAATCGGTTTTTAGCGGAACTATTTCGATTAATCAGATGAGAAGAACGCACCGCGAGTTGATAGACTTTTTGTTCAGAGAAATGAGTTTTCCGCATGGTGTTTATTTGATGACAGGAACTTGCTTGGTTCCACCCAATGAATTTACGCTACAGGTCGGTGACAGTGTCAATATTTCCATTGACCAAATTGGAACGTTAACGAACGTCGTAGCAACCCAATAATGTCAAACAAAAATCAAAAAAATGATTTACACGTAGAAAATTTCTGAGCACCAACGTCGGTTTATTGGGTTCTGCCGTGGTAGAACCTGCTTTAGATTTTAATAAAAAAAACCGCTTTTTGCATTTTCAACTTTGGGCTGCCTTAGATGGACATTTGCCCAAACAGTCAAATGTGCTCCCGAATGGGAAAAAAAATGGCATCCTGAAATTAACGAAGCCGAAGTGGCTATACCGCATCATGCAACAGCGCAACTTTCTCTTTAAGCACCGCCAAGCATTTTTCAATCGTATCCAAATGCGTTCGAAAGCTCAATACCGCCAAACGAATCCAATATACGCCTTCAATGGTAGTAGAAGACAAGAAAACGCGCCCGTCTAACCGTATCATTTCCACTAATTTCTCATTAAAAAGATGCACATCCATGCCATTTTTGGGTATATACCGATAAATCATCACGGATAAATCAGGATATGCACCCACTTCAAAGCCCAATTTTTGAATTTCTTCATAAAAATACCGACAAAGCCATATTTTTTCCTCTAAAGCCGCTCGGAAAGGCTTCAATCCAAAAAGCTGCAAAGGCAACCACATCCGTAGCCCGCGAAAGTGCTTGGTGAGTTCGGGCGAAAGGTCGGCTGCACTCAATTCATCGTTGGCATCATGGGCATCTTGCATATAATTGGCTCGGTAATAATGCGTTTTGAAGACGGCTTCTACGTTTTTAAATAGTATTGCGCCCGTGCCATACGACAAAAATAGCCCTTTGTGTGGATCCATCGCCACCGAATCAGCGCGCTCAATGCCTTTAAAGAAGGGTTTCATGCTTTCCACTAAAATAAACGCTCCACCATAAGCGGCATCTATGTGATACCACATTTTATATTTTTCTGCAATGTCAGCTATTTTGTCTAAAGGGTCTAACGCGCCTGTATCGGTCGTACCTGCCGAAGCGACAACCAAAAATGGTTTTAATCGCGCTTTTTTATCTTCGGCAATCATACATGCAAGAGCGGAAACATCCATGCTAAAGTGATCATCCATCGGTACATACCGAACATGCGCCTCCGCCAAACCCGCGATGCGAATGGCTTTTTGTACGCAATGATGCACTTGATTGGTAAGGTAAATAACGGATTGGGTTACTTTTTTAGATAAAATGCCTTTTTCATCTCGCGCCGCCGTGATAGCAATGAGGTTGGCGATAGAGCCGCCCGAAGTCAGGTTACCGGCAGCAGTTTTGGGAAAGCCAATAATTTCGCACAGCCAACGCAAAAGCTGGTTTTCTAAACGCACCGCACCCGGATTCGCAAAAAACACGCCCGCATATTGGTTGCCCACTGCCGCTAAGTAATCACCCAAAGCCGTCGGAAACAAGCCACCCCCCGGAATATAGCCTAAATGATTGCCCGAAGCACAATTAATGCCGTTGTTATAGACATTTTCTTTAATCAATCCCAAGAGAAAATCCATTGTTTTTGAATCTTCGGATACTGGGTTATTGCGCAAGCCTACGCCGGCGTTGTCTTCGCCAAAAGTAGGCGCATCATTGACAGTAGTGAGAAAATCGTCGGCAAAGTTTTGTACTGCGGCGTTCCATTCAGTGCGTTGAGTGGGTGTGGCTTCGAGAGTACGAGAAATTTTTTCCAATTGGTGAATTTGGTAGAGCATGAGAAATGCGTTATTTTTGGCTAAAAGGTTCCTATTTGTAGGTTTAACAGAAATTTAGGATGAGTAAATCTACTCATCTCTGTGCAATTTTCGTGTTTTTAGGCGAGACAACGGAACTTTTAATAATTTTTTTCACAGAAATTATTTCAATTTTAGTAGTTTCTAAGGTCGGCAAGGTTCAGATTTTAGAAATCTATCCTCCCCTCAGTATAAAAGCCAATGCGACGTGTTATGCATTGGCTTTTACACTGATATTTTTTCAGCTTCATAGCGCCAAAGACATCAGCAGGAACATTTACAGTTTCGTGAAAAGCTGTTCTTGGCTGCGTCTTACTTTTTTAGCTTTTGCCAAAAAATCCATTTCCACGTTCCGTTTTCCTAATGCTAACAAGACCACACTGTATAAACCTTGAGCATTTAATCCAAATACTTCGTCTAACATAGGCGCGGCAAAGCCCTCCATAGGTGTTGCATCAACGTTCTCTAAAGCGGCTGCGTACAAACCAAATCCTAAAGCAATATACGCTTGACGAGATGTCCAATCTTTAAATTGTTCTTCAGATAAACCACCGGCAAAACCCATTACCCTGTTTTTGAAATCTGAGAGACTGGCGACCTCTTGTTGACGGGTTGTTGCTATGTTTTGCATATATGCGTCTACCTTTGTTTCATCAAAAGCAGTCCATGCGCAAAAAACCAAAATACAACTACTTTCTTTTATTTGTGGCTGTTTGCAGGCTTGTGCTAACTTTTCTTTAGCCTCATCGCTTTCAATGACCAATACGTTGTAAGGTTGCAAACCCAATGATGAGGGAGCCAATTCTATGGCTTTTAAAATTCGGTTCAATGACTCCTCGGCTATTTTTTCGCCTGCCATTCTTTTGGTAGCATATCGCCATGCCAATTGATCTAAATGATTCATTCTTAATTTGATTGATAAAAAAAATATAAAAAAGTGTAACTATACAAAGGGATGTGAAATGACACAACACCGTATAGACCATTTTGTTCTGACGAGGCCTTGTTTTGATGTCCTTAGTCATGAACAAATAATAACTTGGGTATTTTTCAAGCGTTACTTTATCAATATTTACATTTTTCTAACATTATTTTACATACGTTTTAAGCGCCTATAAGGTAATCAAGGTAACTTTACATTGTTCTATGTTATTCTAAAAATCTAAAGACTGTAAAATGAAAAAGTTATTTATATTGATTGCTGTTTGGTTTTGTGCCAGTCATCTTTTTGCACAAGCGACGTATGCTCCCGAAACTCT
>JANPGW010000262.1:0-2255 GCA_031424115.1 Saprospiraceae bacterium
CATTATTGCCGAAACCGGAGCAGGTCAACATGGCGTGGCTACGGCAACCGTTTGTGCTTTGATGGGTATTGAGTGCGTGGTTTTTATGGGTTCAGTAGATATTGAGCGACAAGCCCCTAATGTGGCGCGGATGAAAATGCTCGGGGCAAAGGTTGTTCCGGCAACTTCGGGCAGCCAAACTCTGAAAGATGCGACCAATGAAGCCATTCGGGAATGGATAAATCGCCCTGAGGATACGCATTATATCATCGGTTCGGTGGTAGGACCACATCCTTATCCCGATATGGTAGCGCGTTTTCAATCGGTTATTTCTGCCGAAATTAAGAAGCAATTGAAAGCTAAAACCGGCAATCCGAATCCCGATTACGTCATAGCTTGTGTGGGCGGAGGTTCCAATGCAGCGGGTGCATTTTATCACTTTTTGGATACCCCCTCAGTACAACTGGTAGCAGTGGAAGCCGCGGGCGAAGGGATTCACTCAGGTAAGTCGGCAGCCACATCCGTTTTAGGGACAATGGGGGTGATTCACGGATCTAAAACGCTGTTGATGCAAACGGCTGATGGGCAAATAGTAGAGCCGCATTCGATTTCGGCTGGTTTGGATTATCCGGGTATAGGGCCCATGCATGCACATTTGATTCAATCGGGTAGGGCATTGGCCGTCAGCATCACGGACGCTGAATCCCTCGAATCTGCCTTGGAACTTTCTCGCACAGAAGGTATCATTCCGGCGCTCGAATCAGCACATGCTTTTGCCGCTTTGAATCATTTGACTTTTAAAAAAGATGATGTAGTGGTGATTAATCTTTCGGGACGTGGTGATAAGGATTTGGCAACTTACATGAAAGCTTTTGGGTTTTGATAGTGTAAAGTGAATAATGAAAAGTGATTTTTTTTATATGTGTAAGATATTGAAAATTATTGTTTTATCGTTGTTTTATCTGACTTTTAATTACAATTTAAATGCTCAGAAAAATGTAAAAGATACAACTGTTTACACAATTGTTGAAAGAAATCCTGAATATTCAGAAGGGCAAGCTGCCTTATTTGGATGGATTTCAAAAAACTTGAAAACATCAGAATTAAGATTGACTGATGATTGTTATATTACACATATAGATTTTATTGTTGAGAAGAACGGTCAAGTTACTCATGTCATACCCAGACTTCCTTGCGGCATAAAAACATATGATAAGGCTTTGAAATTGGCTTTGAAAAAAGCATTTGAAGATATGCCCAGATGGAAACCCGGAATACAAAAAGGACAAGTCGTTAGAGTTCGTTATACTTTGGCTATTCGCATAAGGAATGAGTAAATTTTAAATGAAATTGAAGATGGCTATCATTTTAAAGAGGCAACCAGATGGAAACAAAATATGCTATACTCGCTAAAAAAATGGCTTTATGGTCAGGCATTGTAGCTTTTACAATTTTTCTTTGGATTTTGAAGACGTTTTTGGAAGAACCCAAATATGTGCAACTTCCGTTTAGTGGTGTTAAAGACGGATTGCCTCTTTTGACAGACAACGCAAGTAGAGGTAAAATGCTTTTTCACGATAACTGTGCAACTTGTCACAATAAAAACATGAAAGAAAAATTGATAGGTCCGGCTTTATATGATTGGCGAAACTACTTGAAAGATGAAAATAGCATGTTGCTTTTTTTACATAGTTCTAAAAAATATTTAAAAAACGATAAACAGCTGCAAAAAAAACTGAGAGAATTTGAGGGAACTTATTGTACAGCGTTTCCCAATTTAACTTTAGAGAATGTTAAAGCTATTATTTCATATATAGATGTTGATTATTATAATCGAAGAGGGTATTAATTAAAACTGTTTTATGTATCTAATTTCAACAAAACAAGCCTATAATATTGTTGCTCAGTTAGAAGATTGCACGTTGCCGAGAGAAAAGTGGACGCATGAAATGCATTTGATAGTAGGACTGTATATGGTTTTGACATATAAAGAAAAAGCCTTAGCGGCTATGAAAGAACGCATTTGGCGATACAACGACATCACGGGCAAAGGGAATAACGGAACGGGCTATCACGAAACACTAACCGTTTTTTGGCTGTGGGCGGTCAAACGATTTTGTGATGAAAAAGGGATTACCACTTTTGATGAAAAATCAATAGACGAGCTCATATTTGATGAAACATTAGCGCAGAGGAAATTAATTGAAGAGTACTATCATCCGGCTATATTGATGTCACCTCATGCGCGCAGAGCGTTTGATTTTCCCGATTTGAAA
>JANPGW010000263.1:0-63249 GCA_031424115.1 Saprospiraceae bacterium
AGGTTGGTTGACGGATAATGCCGAAACCCTCAGAAACGGTCGCCGCGTTTTGTCCGTTCCGGTTGAACACAAGCGCAAAATCAGAGGTATTATCCACGATGAAAGTGCGACGGGTCGAACTGCTTTTATCGAGCCGGAAGGTGCCATTGAAGTCAATAATGATGTTTTCGACTTAGAACAAGAAGAAAAGCAAGAAATTTATCGCATTTTAAAAGCTATATCAGAACGACTTCGTGTTTTTATCCCTCAACTTAGTGAATATCAAGAGATTATCATTCACTACGATATTGTCTTAGCAAAAGCCCGTTTGGCGTTGAAAATGAAAGCCGTGATGCCTTCCATTATCAATTCGCCGCATTTTGGGATAAAAAAAGGGCGTCATCCCTTATTGTACCTTAAAAACAAAGCAACAGGAAAAGAGACTGTGCCTTTTAATCTTGAATTGTTGAAAAACAATCGCATTTTATTGGTGAGCGGACCCAATGCCGGCGGTAAATCTATTTTGATGAAATCCGTGGGTTTATTACAACTCATGTTGCAGTCCGGTTTGTTGGTACCCATGCATGAACTGAGCGAAATGGGCATTTTTGAACAGTTCTTTGCCCATATCGGCGATTCTCAAAGTTTAGAAGACGATTTATCTACCTACAGTTCGCACCTTGAAAATATGAAAGTATTTTTAAAAAATGCGCATGACCAAACGCTGATTTTGATTGATGAATTCGGTAGCGGCACCGACCCCAAAATGGGCGGTGCCATTGCGGAGGCTATACTGAGGGGTATGAACGAGAAGCAAGTGTATGGCGTTGTGACGACCCACTACGGCAATTTGAAGATGTTTGCTTACAGAACGGAAGGCATTGTCAATGGTTGTATGAATTTTGATAAGGACAATCTGAAACCGACATATCAACTTGTCATTGGTCGTCCGGGTTCATCTTATGCATTCGAAATGGCTAAAAATGTGGGTTTGAGTAAAGAGGTTTTGAGTTACGCTAAAAAGCGGATTGGGGAAAATGAGCATTCGGTGGATGAACTTTTGATTGATTTACAGCGTGAAAAACAAGAATATGACGCTAAATTGAAAGAAGTTGCAGAAAAACAAGCCCTTTTGGACAAACTTATTAAGCAATTTGACGAGCAAATAAAAGATGTGGAATTCAGGCGTAAAAAACTCAAACTCGACGCTAAAGAATTGGAATTTCAGAAATATGCGCAGGGTGGGCAGGAATTGCAACGGCTCATAAAAGAAATAAAGCAGGATAAAAATCTGGATAAAGGACGGGATTTGCAAACTCAAATCCGCCACCAACAAACCCGCTTGGCAGATGAAGTGACGCAACTCACCGAAGATGTGTATTATAAACCTTCGCCGATTGAAAAAACAATTGAAGCGGGTGATTTTGTGAAAATGAGAGCGGGCAGTGCCACGGGTAGGGTAGAAGAAGTTCATAAAAAAGAGGCAACTCTATTGATGGGCGATATGCGCGTCAAAGTGAAATTGAAAGACTTGATTGTCGTGGGTACACCTTTGGATATTCGCTCAACGCCCTCTATCCGAACCGACGCGCTACAAAAATCAGCTAACTTTGACCCGAAATTGGACTTGCGCGGCATGACTATGCTCGATGCTGCACAAGCTTTGCAATATTTTATGGACAATGCTGTGATTTCAAGTGCCAACTCTCTCCGCATCGTGCATGGCAAAGGCGATGGCGTTTTAAGAAAAGTGGTGAAAAAGAAATTGAAAGAATACAAAGAAGTCAAAAAACAATTTCACCCTGAGCATTTTGAGGGTGGCGATGGTGTAACGATTGTGGAGTTTTGATGCTAATAGGCAAAACTTAATTTTACAGTATCCTGCTCTCGCGCAGTCTGTGACTGTGTGTGTGAATAAAGTGGTCTTTGATCAAACAATAATAAAAGCGGTCAAAGACCGCTCAATATACACACAGTCACAGACAAGACTGTGTGCGCGAGCGGGAAAAGTAAAAAAGTGAGCTATTTACTCTGCTCATGCGAGCAGGTATTTTTTCTTATTATTCTTAATGACAATTTTGTCTTGTGTTTGAAGAAATATAATCAATTTTATATTTCTCTGGCACTACTTTATTGATATTTACAATCAAGTCCTCAATTTGTTGTAGAAAATAATGATGCAAGTAGATACTTTTTGATATTGTATCTCTTTGGATTGAAATATGATATTCTGTCCCGCTTGTTCCCATCACACATTTATTGATATAAATATCATCTAATGTGTCCAGTTTCATCATCATTATTTGCCCCACCAAATTTCTTTCGATTGTACTTGAAAATAATAAGCTATCTGCTTTTGCAAATTTACCTTGTCTTGTAATTGTAAAACTATCATTCTTTAATTGATAAGTCATCGTACTTTCAGATATCAATTCAGCATGATTATATGTACTAAGACTTAATGAAAATTGTGAGTTTTTGATGGTTTGTTTGCTATCTATTCTTGAGTTGCTGAGGCTATTGGAGTATAGAATATAAATTATAAAACTCCCAAAGCCTATTGCTATATATAGAATTTTCATAAAATATATTTGAGAACCTTCAAAGCTCACCTTGGTCATTCAGTTGGAAATTTAGTTATGTCCATATAAAAAACTTCCCAAGTGTGTCCGTCAAAATCTTCAATAGTTCGTTGTTGCATAAAACCATAATCTCTCAATTCGTTTGGTTCAATTCCACCTGCTTTCAGTCCATTAGTCATGATATTATTTACTTCTTCTATGCTGTCAAGCGATAATGAAAAAAGTCCAGCTAAATGTGTTTTTGTGTCTGCAATAGGTTTAGTAGCAAAGGTTGTGAATTTTTCGTGCGTCAAAAGCATTACAAAAATATTTTCGCACCAAACCATACACTTACCTGCATCGTCCGAAAATTGTGGATTGTTCATAAATCCTAATGCTGTGTAAAAGTCCATTGATTTTTTAAGGTCTTTTACAGCTAAATTGATAAAAATTTGTTTTGCCATTTTATTATTTTATAGTTGTCAAATTTAATACTTCTTTTAAATTTTTTCTCAGTCTGTGAGGGTCGATGTACAATTACCGCTGACGGGCAGGTGTTGCCCATGGAGTGGAGTTAAAATTCCGTCCAACGCGGAACAGCTGCTTGGCTTTTTATTTTTTCAAGTGTTAAATTAATGACTTAAATTACCGACTCCCTTCCTTTTTCAACCGCTCCTTCCGCGCTATTTTTTGGTCATTATTGCTATCATACACGCAATATTGTTCGTATTTGATGGGGTCTTTGTCCGCCCAAATATCCTTACCTATGTTGCAGACGTCAATCATCAATTCATAAATTTTATTACCCTGTTCAGTTCTCAAATCTACGGCAATATCGCGGTCGGCAATTTTATCCTGTTGGATGTTGAGGGCATTTTCAAACGCTGCGCAGGCATCTAAAACGCGCTGAATTTGGTTTTCGTTGACGCCGACATCCGCCAAAAAGTCAATTTGAGCCCGACATACCCGCGCCACCCGCCGCCCGCAAAAGAGCAATTGTGCATCGGTCATATCGCCCATTTTGGCGGTGCCGAATTTGCGATATCGTCCCGAGCGGTTGCCAAATTTCATTTCCACGCGCGTCATAATGCTTCGGATGGCACTTTTTAGTTTTTCGGCGGCTTCGTATTTTTTTTCGGTGACAATCATTTGGTCGCCGACCAACTCATCATCATCCGGCAGATTTTTGAATTTCTCACACTGATTCGCAAAACCGGTTATTTTATCCACAGTATAACCATATTGTTTGAAATGTTCGATATCGCGGTGCGCGTTTCTGATGGTGTGCATGCAAGAGGTGTAAAGATCGGCATCCGGGAAGTTGTACATGCGATGCCCTGCTTGTTTCTTCATAACTCAATGGTTTTGAGTGATTTAAAAATTATAATGTTTCATTAATTATTTCCAAAAATTTGTTATATCTGGAAAAGATTAATTGATACAAAAATAAAGCAGGAATTTGATAAAAACAAATTTATGTTAAACTAAAACAATAATATGCTATTTTTTTACTCAGATGAAATTTTCTTCCATTATTTTACCCCTTCAGTATAGAAAATAACCAAAGACGCATTAATGCGAAAACATCGTATCAACTGAAATCCAAGGCGCTGCATCCTGATTTTTTCTCTTTTTTCGAGTAATGTTTTTTAAAGGAGGAGACTGGTTTTCTGTAAAACTGACAATCGTTGCGGGCGGTATTGGTCGGTTATTCGGTGCCGAGGGTGAGGATAAAATTGGAAAAGTATCAGACAGGGGAGCATTTGTAAAATTATCGGTAATATCAGCATTAGTATCATGTTGAGATGTTTGATTGTCCCAACCATAATTTTTATTGCTCTGAAAGTAGCCTTCGTCCATCAGAATTTTCATAAAGTTGATGCTCCCTTTTTTATTAGCATGCTGGAAATCTCCTATTTCCTCTCTTTCTTTTAAGACGGTAGAAAAATCATGGATGGGAATACCTATCTGGCTTTCTACATAAGATTTTAAGGGCGTCAGAAATGAATCGCGAATAGACTCTGCAAACGGCGGGAAATAAGGATTAATCACTAATTTTACCTCAACGCCTTTATTTTTGGCATATTCTACCATTTCTTTCAAATGCGCAACCATATTCGGGAACATGCGCACTTGATATGATTTCAAGGTTGAATCGTTGGCAGCACCTTCGCCAATAACCCGATCAATCAACCAATCTTCATCAGATTTATTGCGATAATACAAAACCCGTTGGAAAATTTCGGAATTGTGGCGATATAACCACGAGACTTTTCCCCCGTAAACTATTTTGCGCCCTGCCCAAGTATCGGGTGTTTGGATACCACTCAGTAAAGAATCCAATCGGGTAGAGGCGGAGGTGTATAGATTGAAACCGGATTTGAGCATATCGTTTTCTCGGTCGCACAGCGTGACGTCTACTACCATTACTTTGGGTGCTTTGTGCCTGTCTAAATAGTCCATGACAAGGCATTTGGCAAGGTCTGCCGGCATACCGTTGTAGCTGAGGTTCATTGTTTTCAGAGAAGTAAGTTTTTCAACTTCCGGTTGATAAAATGTCAAACCTCTTGAATTGCCGACAAAAAGGATATCTGCATCTTGATGGGCGTAATACAGCCGAGAGTACCGGAATTGGCTTTTTTCAGTGGTTTTATGTAAAAAAAAGCCGATAATATGGTCACCTAAAAACGCCAGCGATAAAAAAGCGATAATCCAAATGATATTTTTTCTCATGTTTATCTTGTATGTTATCAAATTGTATTGTTACTTTTTTTTAGCCACTAATTGCACTAATTTTCACTAATGGTTTTTTAATTAAAAATTAGTAAAAATTCGTGCAATTAGTGGCTAAAATAAACATAAAATCAAACTGTCTCAATATTTTCCTTGAAAAACTGTTCCAAAACCGATACCAGTATTTCGTGTTTTCCCTCAAAAGGCACATAATGTAAATCAATGCTTTGGGATTTGGCAAAATTTAGATGTTCTTCTACCTTATCAGGGGTGACAAATTCGTCGGCATCGCCATTGATAAAATGCATTTTTTTATCCGAAAGGTATTCGCTAAAAGAGGCATCGTTGACATAATCAATGTCTTCCGGTAAAATACCGCCCCAAAGTATGAGATGGTGGTATCGAGGACGACCCCTCAGTATCCACCGGATTTGAGTGGCTGACCCTTGCGAAAAGCCTAATAAAATAATTTGGACAGTGAGAGATAATTGCGGAACAAATGTCTCATAAACGGTGGTCAAAAAATTGGCATAGTCTTCAATTTCATCCAATCTATCCTGTTTGGTCATCCAACTGGCACCGACGATGCCTTTTCTCATATCCCAATAAAACCGATTCAGCGCTTCGGGGGCAACTATAAAATGCTCTTCATTTTCAAAAGATTCAAATTTGCGAATGATACTGCTCGCCAATTGCCCATATCCATGCGTGACGAGCCAGAAGTATTTCACTTGAGAGGTTGGTTCACCGAGCGTGTAATAATGCGCTGTTTTTTCAAATTTTATTTTGTGATGTTGCATATTATTTCATAAGACCTTCAACCAACCAACCGGCTATTGCCTGACGGTTATTTTTTATCATAATTCTTTTTCTATCAAACTCATTGCGGATATTTCCGATTTCCACAAAAACCGTGGTGGGTTTGGTTTCGCGTAACATATGAAGGTCACGCGTGGCGATGGTGCCTGTATAATCCCGATTGGCTTTGCTGGCATATTTGGATTCGAGTGTTGCCTGCATGCGTTTCGCGATTTTGTAGCTGGCTTCATTACCGCTTTGGTAGTATAAAAAAGTATCAATGTGCTCATTTTTACCCCTTGAATCCACGTGAATGACAATTAGCCTCTGGTCTGTGATGCCTTTTTTAAGAAACTTATCATACAGTTGATTGATTGCATCAGAGCGTTGAAAAAGCCTTGTCTTTTGATGAACCGGAATTTTTTGATTGGGATAAGTGACTTCGTCGTTATCACACAATAAAAAATCTCCGTCTCGGATGCCATCGTTGAGGTCTCGATTAATAATAAAAACCGTTGCCCCATATTTGATCAGTTCTCGCGCCACCCGCAAAGAGACATCATAAGCATATTCGTCTTCACAAAGCGATCGACCTTGCACTTTTGCCATAGCGCCCGGGTCGGGTCCTCCATGACCACCTTCAACATAAAATATTTTTCCCTTTAGCTTTTTGCTGACAATCGGGACATCTTCATATTGTTTTCCAAAAATCCCGTACTTTCCGGTCTTGCTATTCACCAATTTTTCAGACCCCTCAGTATCCGAGAGATCAACTTTCGGTTTTGCAACTTTTTTCCCTTCAATACAATTGAGCGCATGATGTGGAACATAAAGAATCCTGTCTTGCTTGTAAGGTGTAACACGAATATTTTTTTTATAAAGTTCGGTATTGTATGACTCGATTATTTTAGCCGGATTTATATCTTTAATGCCGATAGAGGAGCGAATATTTTTCCCGTTGTAATCATAAATCAAAACCGGTAGTTGATAAATCTTGTTTTTGCTAAGCGTTATATTTTTTGTGAGTTTATTGATTTGCATAAATTGTTGTTTATTACAATCGTATTCATCAAGGAGATGCGATTTCAGCAATTCATCAATAGACATATTTTTACTCAATTTGACACTTAAGTATTGAGGCGGCGTATCAGTCTGAAAACTACTGAGGGGTAAGAAAAAAAGGCAAATGATTAATAGTCTTATCATGCAAATTGATATTTGGTGTATCCTCTCCCTAAACAATATAGCAAATTTCCATTTTTTTAAAATAAAAAAACCTTTTTGAGAAGTTATTTTCTGCAAAAAGGTTTTTTAAGATAAAACAGTTTATTAGTCAACAACTTTAAACTTTCCACCATCTTTAACCACTACTTTGGCATCCTTATAACCTGCCACTTTCACTTTCTGCTTTATCTCTTTAGCTTGTTGAAGCGTTTTTATACCATCCATGATAAAAATAGTTAAATCCCCATCCTGCACTTGATCTATTTTCCAAATTGCCGCTACTTTTGAATCATCGAACCATTCCGGTTTTTTCATTGCTGCCACTTTTACTTTGAAGGTTTTATCTTCAACGACCTTTTTGGCAAGCGGTTTAACATCGGCTACTGTTTTAGGTTTAACGACCGTGTTATACGATTTTGGTTGTGGTAGTGGTTTTTTAGTTTTCGCATCTACCTTCGGTGTTTCCTGTTTCGCCTTATTGGCAGATGCCGTATTTTTGGGTTTTGGGGTATTCACTTTTGGCTTAGGCAATTCAGTGGGTGCTTTTGAAGTCGTTTCAGGTTGAATTGGAGCAACAGCTTTAGGCGTAAATTGATTATTGTGAATGGCTTTATCATTCGTTTCTTCTACGATATAAGCACTTTCCAAACCCTGGGTTTTTACTTTTTCTAAAGCATTGGCGGCTAATTCACGAGATCTAAAAACCCCAAGACGCACTTTCTGCTTGCCATTTTCTGGCGAAATATAAATATTACCGACAGTTCTTAATTTATCATATTTTGACAAATTGAGCACATCATCACTTGAAGAGACGAATAATTGTACGGAATAAACCCGATCCTCGGCTTTTTTTACCAAAACTTTTTCCGGTTTAGCATCATAACCTGTCGGTATAGAAGCAGGGTTAGGAACCGATTTTTTGGTAGAGGTTGTTGCATCGGCTATTAATTCTGATTTTTCGGAAACTGCAGAAGGTTTTAAAACAATTTCATCAATCACTTTGCTTGAATTGCTTGACATTTTAACCGTTTTTTTACCGATTATAAAACCTTCTTTTGAATATGTAATCAGATAAGTCGATATTGTATTCAAACTGATTTTATAAAAACCATTTTTATCCGTTGTAACTTCAGTTTGCGTATTGTTGGATTGATTGGTCACTTTTACCAATACATCTTGAAGACCTTCACCTGTTGAGCCATCCAATACAGAACCTTTATACTGAGGAATTGTACTCATGGCAACCGGCAGATCTCTCTCCAAAGCGACTTCAATGAGTTGAGTCGTTTTGACGAAACGAGGCACAATGTTAAGGCTTTTAGGTTTAAACCCTTCTTTTTTTACTTCAATGGTGTATGTTTTGCCATCATTGAGATTCAAAATCCAGTTACCGGTTTTAAGTTGAGTAAGGTTTTTTTCATTGCCTTGGGTTACAGTAATTTTGGCATCTTTAATTGGCTTGCCATTTTCAACTACCACAATATTAGCATTTTCAACCTGCTTATCGTAGCGATAGATATCTTCTTTTCCTTTTCCTCCTTTACGGTTTGAAATAAAAAATCCACTTTGAGCGCCGGTGGCAGACGGTGCGAAAATGAGATCGAAATCATCACCTGATGAATTGATACTTGTACCAAGATTAACCGCCTCGGAGCCTAAGCCCTCTACTTTAAAAATATCATAACCTCCGTAACCAGTGTGATAATCCGAAGAAAAATATAACGTTTTACCGTCAATAAACGGGGTGATTTCGTCACCGGGTGTATTGATTGACGCACCGAGATTGCGGGGTTCAGCCCATACATTTCCGCGTCTTGAACAAGCATAGATATCATAACCTCCTTGACCGCCTGAGCGATTAGATGTAAAATATAAGGTATTACCATCCGGACTCAATGAGGGGAAACCGGTTGAAAAACCTATGCCATTGTGTGCGAAAGCGCGAACATCCGTCCAATTACCATCTTCATTCACATTTGCGGTGAAAAGGCTTAACTCCATGCCGCTACCGGAATTGATGCGCTCGCCGTCATCCAAATTATTGCGCATAAAAACGACGTATTTGCCATCCGCCGAGTAGGTGGGGTGACTCTCATTGTAGGTATTTTTTAAATCATTTTTCAGGAAACTGATTTTGAACGGTTGTCCTGAAATATTTTCAATGGGCGAAGTAAAAAGCTGATTTTGAGTTGAACCAGTCCAGTCATTTTTAACCCCGGTTTCTCTTGCCCGCTTCATATCCGTTCGATTGGAAGACCAAACCAATTGATTATTATAAATCGAAACCCCAAATTCAGAAAACTCAGTATTGGCTTTACTAAGGGGAGCCAATTTGTAATCAGGATCATTGTCTTCAGTGTTTCTGGCAAATCGACAAGACTTGATGAATTGAGCAGCCGTAGTAGCATCTGTTTTGCGGTACTGATTGAACTGGGCTTCGGCATCATCATAAAGACCGAGCATCATCAACACTTTACCGTAGTTAAGATAAGCTGTAGGTTTGACACCGGGATTTTTGATAGCTTTAGAATACCATCTGGCAGCATCATCCAATTCATTGAGATGAAAATAAGCATCTGCCAAACGTCCTGCGATAGCTAAATCGTTAGGATCTCGAGTCAGTATAGTTTCGTATGATTTCGCTGCTAAGCGATAAGCATGCATTTCGAATTGCTTATCTGCTTTTTCAACCAGGGATTGAGCCTGTAAAGCAAAACAAGCGGCAACCAGCGTTACCGTTGGTAAGAATTTAGTTAGCAATTGCATAGCGTTCCATTTTGTGTGAAAAAAAATAACACTCAGACACAAATTTATTTGATAAAATATTGAAAATCAAATTTTTATAGCTTTTTTATTGAATTAAACACAGGAAATGATTTATTTATAAAAATTTTATATAAAACAAATATTTGCTTTTTTTAATGTCATTCAACTATAAAACTCCTAATAAACGTGAAATCGGCTGTTTTATTTTCAATTGAAAGATGCGCCTATTCGACGCAAGAGTTTAATTTGCCAATCTTTTCCCTTTGAAATATTCGATAATTCTGGCTTTGGGATATTTAGAAATTACTCTTTGTAAATAATTTTCAGTTTCCGTCCATCCTTGAAAATAGCCTATCATATAAGATGTTTCACCAGTCTTAGTGACATCGAAAAAAATATCGGAAGAAATCTCAGCAGCAATCATTTTTAAGTCACTATCCGAGGCATCAAGCGGTTTTGGGGATTGAAAAATCTCTATTTTGTAACCGGTATAATCGTCTATTTTTTTTAGATTGACGGTTATTTGGTTGCTATTATCTGTTTTAGAGGGATTGGAAGGAACAATTTTAATTGATTCTTCAATGGGTTCGATTTTAATAATTTTGTCAGGAAGTATGTTTTGTGGTTTTGATTCTTCTCTAAAATTATCCTCAAAGGGCTCGATTGTTTTTTGCTTTTCTGTGGATACTGAGGGGTCTAATTTCCCCGAATTTTCGGAGTCAGGGCGAACTCCGCTATCGGGAATAGTTTCTACATCACCAACAGGCTCTGCAACATACTCTTTGTCGCTTTCACCGCTTTTGATGAATTGTGCCATTTCCTCTTCGTGCATGATTTCGAGCAAACTTTTTCCATCAAACGGGTCTTTAGTAAAACCGATGATGCGCAACTCGGTACGCCTATTTTGCAAATGTTGTTCCTCACTACACGCGATGCCATTGCCACATTTGTTGACAAGTTTGGTTTCGCCATATCCTTTGGCTTTTAGTTTAATCGCGTCAACACCCGATGCTGCAATATAATCTACCGCAGATTGGGCGCGTTGCTGGGAGAGTTTAAGATTGTAATCATCTGAGCCGCGCGCATCTGTATGAGAACCCAATTCGACGATGAGTGATGGATTGGTTCTGAGTAAGTTAACGACTTTATCCAATTCCTTTTTTGAAGATTCTGTAATGGCTGAACTATTGTACGCATAATAAATATTTTGAATGACGATGTTTCGGTTCATGTCAATCGCTTCAAGTTCTACATTCGCGATCAGTGTACCAAGCTTGTTGTCTTCGGCAGATGTCAGATTACTCACTACACCCGGATTGACAGTGCCGAAACCGTCCATGCATAAATAGCAGCCGTTGATATTGACATTGGCGTGCAGTCTTTTGTTGTAAAATCCTTTTTTGCGAACCAAAATGGTATATTCGTAGCCTTGTTTGAGCGTAATACTGAAAACCGGGCTCTTTGCTGAGTCTATAACAAGTTCTTCTTGTTTGAGAGTATTGTTATAAATTTCGATGCGGGAACCATTAACAGCATCCACTGAGACATCTTGGTTAAAGCGTTTTTCAGCTAAAGTCACTTCGAGTAAATAACCCGGTTGCCTTTCCATTTCAGTTTTGACAAATACTTTTTCGCCGGCTAATTTGCCGACAGTACTGATTTTTTCACGTTTGTATGTGAATACGTTTTTCGTAAAATCAATAAGATATACCTTGCCAGCCGGCACTTCATAAGTGAAATGTCCAGTCATATCAGATATGGTTTCTCCGATGATTTTTTCGGATTTATCGAGAATCGTAATTTTGACTTCATTTAAGAAACCGCGGTTATATTTTTCGAAAACATAGCCATCCACAATCACATTTTGACCAAAAATATAGCCTAATGTAATATTAAAAAAGAGAATTAATAACGATGATTTTTTCATTCTAGATATTTTGTCTTTTAAGCTAATTTACTCCTTTTTGCACCATAAGTAAAATATATCAAAAGCCCCAAAGCCATCCAGCCAAAAAAGACAAACCATGAATTGACCGGTATCTCTATCAGCAAATACGAACAAAAAAGAACCCCTAAAACGGGTATCAACGACCACTTTTTGAAGAATGATAGAACAGCGATGCCCACGGCTTCAAAAATAAATATCAAGAACAAATATTCCTGATGTTGCTCTGCACCGATATTCGTGAAAGCATTCCAAACACGATCTCGAAATTGAAAAACAAACAAAGCCAAAAGAAGGGGTGTAATAAATTGACCGTTGATATAGGGCAAATTGAACTTTTTATTGGGGTTGTCATCTTTTGCCAGCATCAAAACTCCGCCACAAACCAAGACAAAAGCAAACAATGTCCCGATACTTGTCAAATCAGTTACTAAAGCCGCTTCCATAAACAGGGACGGAACAGCGACTAAAATGCCTGTGACGATAGTAGCGTAAGAGGGCGTTCCGTACTTGGGGTGAATACGAGAAAATCGCTTTGGCAACAATCCATCGCGGCTCATACTCATCCAGATACGCGGTTGACCCAGTTGAAAAACCAATAAAACGCTTGTGGTAGCAACCACGGCACTGATAGAAATGAGATAGTTGAGTTTCGTCAATCCTGTTTTTTCAAAAACAAAAGCGAGAGGATCCGTAACGCCCAAAAACTCGCTGTAATTGACCATACCGGTAATCACTAAAGCCGTCAGGATATAAATAACCGTACAAATAATCAAAGAATATATCATGCCTCGGGGCAAATCTCGTTGCGGATTTTCGCATTCCTCTGCCGTTGTGGATATGGCATCGAAACCGATATAAGCATAAAATACTGCCGAAACGCCCGCTAATACACCCCCAAAACCATTGGGCAAAAATGGTGACCAGTTTTTGGGTTCTATGTAAAAAAAGCCAATAACAATGACAAAAAACAAGACAGTAAGTTTAAGCCCTACCATAAAATTGGTGCTGCGTTTGCTTTCTTTGATACCCCGATAAGCCAACCAAGTGATCAAAATCACAATGATAAAAGCCGGAAAATTAAAAATGACGTGCCAAGAGCCTAACATCGGTGCAGTTGACCAAGCCAAATCAGCTGTTGGCAACCCTTTTTGGATGGCAGTATCATAGATGATTTTTGCGGTGCCGCTGTCGGTAGCCATCCATTTGGGTAGATGAATGCCTAATCCTTCCAAAAGATTGTTAAAATAACTTGACCATGAAATTGCTACTACAATATTCCCAATGGCATATTCTAAAATTAACGCCCAACCGATAATCCACGCCACTAATTCTCCGAAGGCAACGTACGAATACGTATAGGCACTGCCCGCTACTGGCACCCGAGATGCAAATTCAGCGTAACACAATGCCGTGAAACCACAAGTGACCGCAGTAATCATAAATAAGAAAACGACACCTGGTCCCCCATCATAAGCCGCTCTGCCAATGGTAGAGAAAATGCCGGCACCAATGACGGCAGCAATACCCATTGATACTAAATCCCGCAATTTTAAATTTTTAACAAGTTGCCCTTCACCGCTATTGTGAGGATCTACTTCTGGGTTTTTGAGAACATCGGCAATAGATTTGCGTCTGAAAAGTGAGTTGAAATTCATAGACTTTTTGGTTTAATTTGATTTATCAAGTTGTTTTTTTCGTTTTTTATTTGTAAATTGCCTTTATTATATGGGCAATGCCGACAGTCATTTCCGCAGCAGTAGCCCCGTTGTGTCAAAAATAATTCAGTAAAAACATATAAGCCATTTTCGATGTAAAAATCTACCCCCTCAGTAAGAGTACCTTGCAAAGGCTGTTTTGGGTTGGTTGGCTTGATGTCATTTTTTTTGGACATGAGTGTTTTTTATGGCTTAAAGCTAAGTTGTTTTCTCCTAAATCAATAATGATTTTTTCAATAACAATAAAAATGAGATTTTTAAACAGCTTTTTTAATAACAATTCTGGATACTGAAGGGCTATTTTTATATTAAGCATATGATTCTGATATGCATGTATTGTTTTTTAATTTTAAAAAAAATAGAATAAAATTTTGAAATTCAGGTGCAAGTCAATATTTTTACCGAACTAAGGATTTCAGTTCATAAATTTACTAACCAAAATCAACGAGCACGCATGAGTAAAGTATCAGACATTCTCCAGATTAAATCAAACAAGGTTATTTCAGTGACGCCCGATACGTGCGTCTTGGATGCACTCAAAATTATGGCTCAAAAGAACGTTGGTTCTATTTTGGTCATGGAAGGCGATACTTATCTTGGTATCATGACAGAAAGGGATTATGCTCGGAAAGTTATTTTGAAGGACAAAAGCTCTAACGAGACGGCTGTCAGTGAAATTATGTCAACCGACCTGCCACGGGTTGAACCTAAAGCCAGTGTGGAATATTGTATGAAACTCATGGCTGATGGTAATGTGCGGTATCTACCCGTTTTTGACAACGGTAGGTTAGTTGGTATTATCTCCATTCTTGATGTCATCAAAGCTACGGTTGATTTACAAAAAGCTACGATTAATAACTTGCAAGATTTTATATCTTCCAACTACGGTTAGTTTCAAGCAGCTTTTTAACCACAAAGTCCGCAAACATATGTCATTCCGAATTTTAAGGATGACTTATGTTTGCGGACTTTGCAGTTTAATACGAACTCCTATTTCTCCTGCACCTTTTTCCACACCCGCCACACATTTTGATAACACACCTTGGCAATCTCTTCTTCCGTGTAACCCCGTTTAAGGAGTGCATAAATCAAATTAGGATACTGCGAAACGTCTTTCAAACCTGTCGGCAATGTATCGCCAACGCCATCGAAATCTGAACCGATACCGATATGTTCTATACCGATTAATTTCCGCACATGATCGATATGATTGGCGACTGTTTCCACGTCAGCGAAAAGAATGGGATGCTCTTTCTGAAATTCTTTGATAATGGGTTCTGCCTCTTTGTCATCATTTTTCAGGTTTTTGTCTTTCAGAATTTTGTTCAACATTTTTTGTTTTTCATCAATATCCAACCGGGCTTTTTCATCTAAAAACGACGTGCCAAAGTTGATTTGGATGACGCCCCCATTTTTGCCCAAAGCTTTAATCATATCGTCCGACATGTTGCGCTTAAAACCGGGTGTAAATGCCCGACAGGAAGAATGGGACGCAATACAAGGCTTTTTAGACAATTTCATCACTTGATAAAAACTTTTATCGGAGACATGTGAAATATCAACCATCATACCCACGCGGTTCATTTCTTTCACCACTTTGCGGCCATATGGGCTGAGTCCTTTCCACGTTTCAGCAGTATCATACGAAGAATCGCAGATGAGATTGTCTTTACCATGGGTCAAGGTCACATAGCGAATACCTCGATCATAAAAATATTGAACATCTTTTAATGTCAATAGTGGCGCGCCGTTTTCCATACCCATTGGGAACGAAATCAACCCTTTTTTGAAATTTTGGTCTACCAAATCAGGCGTATCTCCGGCGGCAAATTTATCCGGATGGGCTGCAATAATTCCTTTGATCATATCAATCAGGGAATCTGCCAGCATTTTTTCTTTACCCGTTTTTTGATAATGTGAAGGGATATAAATAGACATAAAGGGGGCGCTCAATCCCCCTTTTTTTGCCCGAACATAGTCGAAATCGCCTTCTGCGGATTGCACCGGAATATCCATATACTGCCGTTCGAGCCTGAAATTTTTAATTTTTAATCGATAAGGCAAATCCACATGTCCGTCGGTGATGATGTACTGATGCGCTAATTTATCCGCCGTTGCGCGCAACTGCTCATCAGACAGTGTGCTGTTCTGAGAAAAAAGAGTGGTGGCGAGCAATACGAATGTTACTAAGAGTTTGTTTTTCATAACAGTAATATATGATTGATTGATGTGAAAAATTTTAACCAAATATAGAAAGATTAAATAGAGAGCGTATCCGATTGGCATAAAATCATATAAAAACGGATATTTTGTTTAAAGGGTAGTCTCCAAACTTTGAAAACCTTCAATTTTTAACCCCTCAAACGCCACTGTTTTATCGCTCAAATTGCAACAAACCCTTTTAAGGACACCGTCTAATTCAAAATGAATGGTATAAACATCCTCATCGTGATTTTTAACATTGATAATTTTCCGATTCAAATATTGAAACATCGTTTTATATTCATCCAATACACCCCCCTCAGTATAGTCATCAATTTTATCGCTGCAGAACAGCAAATTGCCCAACAAAACATTGATGATAAAAACGGTATGGCGTTGATGATGGGTCAGTTCTTGGTTGTTTTCTCTTAAAATAAACACGTCGGGGTCACTTTGAAAAGCACGACCGTTGAGTTGCCAGCGCCCGAGTGTGGTTCGGAGAGCAACGATAGTGGAAACGCGTTCCCTATTTTTCAAGAATTTTAAGAGCTTATGTTCCCAATTGAGGTGAACATCGGCACCGATACGGCAATAATCTACTAAACCAAATGCCGAAGCGAGCGGTACACCACAACCCAGCAGGATTTTGTTGCCTACAACATGCCGCAAGAATGCCATAGCGTCGTGCATTATTTGCCCCCGTGTTTTGTTGGGGCGGGGTACAACACAAACCGCGTACAAAAAATCTAATTTAACCATGTCAAAACCCCATTTCTGCAAAACAGTATGAAAAACCCCGGTCAAATATTCCTGAACTTCTTTGTTGTAAAAGTCAAGGGCATAAAAAAACGGTTGCATCCAGCCTGACCAATGAGGCGCCATCCCCACTCTTAAAGGTTTGTTATTCGCTCCTTTGAGTACCCAATCCGGCTTGTTTTGAAAAATAAAGGATTTGGGTTCAACAATAAAAGGCGCCAACCATAAACCGGCTTTAAACCCTTGGTTATGAATGAGTTGCGCCATTTTAGCCATGCCATTCGGGAAACTATCTTTCACGGACAACCAATCACCAATGCGCGTTTCCCAACCGTCGTCTATTTGAAAAAAATCTATGGTAATGTCTTTTTCTTTGAAAGCATTCAGATTGTCAGCAATGATTTTTTCGGAAATATTTGTGTAATAATTGTACCAGCTTGTCCAACCGGTGGCGGGTTTTTGCTGGGGTAAATTAATTTTTTGCAAATCAAAATAAGTATCAAAAACAGCGGCTTCTCGACCTTTCATTAATAAGATATCAATCGCCGGAAAAGAGTGGGAGAGTTGTAAGTTTTCCACATCTTTTTTTATCGTCAGTCTTTGATTATCAGCATCGTAAAGCAAACATGTAAAGCCTGTTTGGTCGTTCAAAGAACCGATAAATTGAATAGTGTCACTGTTTTTATTGTCAATATACCCATAAGACCATGAATGCAAAATGCCTTTTCGACGCGGTATAAAATCAAAATGATAATCCCCGTAATGACCCATCATCGGTTTTGCAAACCATTTCAAATTGTCCGGCATTTCATCAAAATGGTACAACCGACTTTCTGACCACGTTTGAAAACCGTTGCAAAAGACGCGGTCATGGATTCTGTCCAAAGGCGTCTCTAATTGAATCTCAATGCTTTGCAATAAAATATCTTGTTTCGGGTGAAAGTCTAATTTCAAGCGGGAATACTTTGCTGTTTGCTCAAGTGTGAACATGACATACAACTCATCAACAATAGTGGATTTATTGAGATGCGCTTCGAGAATTTTATTATCAAATTGGATAATGGCTTTCATAACGTTATTTTATACTTGGTTTGGTTTTTACACGAATTGCCCAAATTATGCACCAATTTCACTAAATATTGTCAACGCATAGTTTAGAGTAATTCGTGTAAAATTCGTTTAATTCGTGTAAAAGTCCTAAAATTCGGGTAATAAAACACCCCCTCAGTATGGCCATACTGAGGGGGGATAAAAAGTGCAAACACAATATCAATTAAGGTTTTACGACCTTACCAAAATCACCGGCTTTAAAAATGCTGATTTTAGCGGGGTCAATATTTTTTTTAATGGCTTTATTGACTTCATCGAGGGTCAATTTAGCAATTTGTTCTTCAAATTTGGCATCAAATTGCAAGGTACGGTTGATAAAAAGGTAAGAACTAAGCGTTCTGGTTAAACCTTTATCATTAGAACGACCGACCAGGCGAGATTGCGCGATGGATTTCTTAGCATCATCCAATTCAGCCTGAGTGATTCCTTCTTTCGTAATTTTTGCTATTTCTTCGTTGAACGCTTTTTCTAATTTCTCCGCATTTTCTGGTGCGTATATAGCGTAAGCTTGAAAACCACTGACCTTATCCAATTGATCTGCATTAAAACTAGAACCCACGCCATAACTCAAACCCTCTTTTTGACGGATACGATTAGCCAAACGGCTGCTGATAGCACCTCCGCCTAAAACATAGTTACCGACCCAAGTAGGTGCATATTCAGGATCATCATCTTTCATCGGCAAATTCAAGCCGGCAAGGAACAAAGCGTTGGGTTTATCCGGGGTTTTAATGGCAGTATTGGTTTGTTTGACATCAAAATATTTCTTTTCGGTGCGTTTATACGGCTTAGGGCTTTTCCATTTGCCCAAACCGTCAGCCAAAATTTGTTTGGCTTGAGTGTCATCAAAATCACCGATGATAGAAATAGTAGCGTCGCTTGCGCCATAAAAGTCTTTATAAAACTGTTTGACTTCGTCCAGTTTTATGGTTTTTAGAGCTGCAATTTCCTCTTCTAACGACATTGTATAGTTGAGATGTCCTTTTGGATAAGGATTCATATAGCGTTCTTTGGCTTGAAAAGCCAATGCTTGCGGGTCGCTGAGTTGTTGCTCGCTACCGGCTAATTCTTCTTGACGGAGTTCTTCAAATTCTTTTTCAGGGAAACTGGGTTCTCTGAGTATTTCAGTTACCAATTTCAAGACAGCCGGTAAGTTGGCTTTTGTCGTTTCGATATTAACGAAAGCTTTGTCTTGGCTTCCTGAAATTTGAACAGTTGCTTTGAGTTCGTCAAATTTATCTTTGATTAGGGTTTGTGACATTTTGCCAGAACCTTTCTCAAGCATGCTACCTGTCATAAAGGAGACAATCCTTTTCCCCATCAAGCTTTTTTCATCACCAAAACGCAAGGTCAATGAGGCATTGACTGTATTCCCTCTTGTTTCTTTTTTCAAAAAAGCATAATTTACCAATCCTGCGGCGCCCCGTACTGTCCGGCTCTCGATATTGGAACATGAAGGGTCAAATACTTCACCTTGAGCCATCTGCGCTTTTCCTTTGTAACCTTCCACCATTGCAGCAACATCCGGAGTGGATGGAATTTCGGCACGATCTGGTTGTGTTTCGGGAATGAACAAGCCAATTGTGCGGTTAGATGGCTTAAAATAGGCTTTTGCCACTCTTTCAACATCTTTTGCCGTTACTTTTTCAATATTATCTCGGTTGATAAAAAACATTCGCCAGTCACCCAAAGCAATGTATTCACTTAAAAGTGTGCCGGTTACCTCTGAATTTCTGTACGCTTGCTCAAGTTGTTTCAAAATTTGGGTTTTTGAGCGCTTCACTTCTTCCTCGCTCAAAGGATTGATCGCCAATTCATCCAATGATTTTAATAAAATAGATTTGGCTTCTTCCAGATTTTGTTCTTTGCGAACATCCACACCAAAATATACGAAACCCGGTTCTTTAGTCTGAAATGTAAAACCACCGACAGCAGTGGCTTTGTTGGAAGACACCAGACTCTTATATAAACGACCCGAAGGATTATCGGTTAATGATTCGGTTAAAATAGCAATAGCAGCATAATCAGGATGTGAACCCGACGGAATGTGATATCCGGCTGATGCCACCTGCAAATCGCCGACTCTTTTCAGAATAACATTGCGTTCACCGTCTTGAGTCGGTTCGGTTGACCAAGTAGCTGGCAAGGGTCTTGTTGGTTTTGCAATTGCAGAAAAATATTTATCAATCAATTTGAGCGTTTTTGCTTCGTCAATTTTACCGGCAACCAAAAGGGTAGCATTGTCAGGCTGATAAAATTTGCGGAAAAAAGCCTGTAAATTGTCAATGGGGACATTTTCAATATCCGAACGATTCCCAATGGTGGATTTGCCGTAGTTATGCCAGATAAAAGCGGTAGCCAATACACGTTCGAATAACACTCCGGAAGGATCATTTTCACCCGACTCAAATTCGTTTCTCACGACTGAAAACTCGGAATCTAAATCCTTTTTGGCAATGTAAGAATTAATCATGCGGTCACTTTCAAGGTCTAACGCCCATTCAAGATTTTCATCAGAAGCTGTAAAAGTTTCAAAGTAATTGGTTCTGTCCACCCAAGTTGTACCATTGAATTTTGCCCCGCGTTGTTTGAATTCACCGGGAATATCTTTGTGTTTTGGCGAGCCTTTAAAAACCATGTGTTCGAGTAAGTGAGCCATGCCCGTTTCACCATACCCTTCGTGTCGGCTACCAACGGAATACGTGATATTAACGGTCATAGTTTGCTTAGATTGGTCAGGAAATAACAGCACTTTTAGCCCGTTATTTTTTAACCGATATTCTGTTATGCCTTCCACGGAAGTCAATTTTTCAATATTGGTGGGCAATTGAGCTGAAACAGCCACCAAAGTCATGACTACAAAAAGCATTGTATAACTTAACTTCTGAATTGTGCGCATTAGCAATTGGATATTATTTAGTTAATGAAAAAATATTATATAAATTTTGCCAAAATTAGACTTTTTTGTATCGTATAGCGGTTTGTTTTTAGACCAAAATATGAATTTTACCGATGAGCAAATTTTTTACCCCCCCCCTCAGTATAACCGTAGTTAATTCGTTTAACTCTTATCCTTAATCGGAAAAACCGCCATAAGTTGATACACTTGGGCGGTCGGCAATTTCCATCGGGGAATAATTACTTATTCTGAAAGCTAATGACAGAGCTAAAAACATATAGGTTGCATTTTTAACTATGTATGACACTTTTTTTACAAAGACACGCATAAATATATATCTTATATTTTTTACTGAAAATCAAATCACTTCTGTAAAATTGTATTATTTTTAGTTTGTCAGGTGTAAAGAGATATTGAATCTTCGTAAAACAACCCTATATGTCTGAAAACAATGTTGTGGAGAATGAACTGAATGATGAAAAAAGCATTGAACAAAAACGTTTTAGTAGCCGTTCTCAACTTCTAATTGAATTGGTGCAGCCTTATGTGAAATGGCTGATCCTTATTTTTATGGCAATGTTGCTTGAAACAGTCATGAGCTTGGCTGCGCCGTGGCCTCTGAAAATTATCATTGATAACGTTATTAACCATCGCCAATTACCGGATTGGCTGAATAAAGTCATTAATTTCCTTCCGGAAAATTTCAGAATGCAACTTGCGGCTTTTTGCGCTCTGGCGTTGATTCTGATTGCGGTTATCGGTGGTTTGGCAGGTTATATTAATAACTATTATACCGAAAGTGTGGCGCAATTTGTGGCGGACAATCTTCGCCGCCGCATTTACCACCACCTTCAACACCTTTCTTTGGCTTATTATGATACGCATCAAGTTGGTAAATTGTTGAGTACCATCACTTCGGACGTTAACACAGTACAAGGTTTTTTATCAGAAACCTTGTTGACCATTATTGTTGACACCCTCACCATAATCGGTATGTTTATTTTGATGCTGTATTTGAAATGGGATTTTGCTTTGATTACCATTTGCATGACCCCGTTTTTATTATTGTTTGTCATTCGTTTCAAAAAATCCGTAAAGAACGCCACTCATGAGGTTAGAAAAGACCAAGCGGAAATGCTGACGATTATTCAACACGGTTTACAATCCATCCGAGCGGTCAATGCATTAGGCAGGCAGGATGTTGAAGAGGAACTATTAAGAAAAGTGAGCATGGAAACTGTGGAGGCTTCGCTGAAAGCTCGCAGAATCAAGTCGCTGATTTCACCGGTTTTTGCGCTGACAGTCGCTTTATGCACGGCTTTTGTGTTGTGGCGGGGGGCATCGCTCGTCATTAACGGCGTGATGACAATCGGGGCATTGACCGTTTTTCTTTCTTATTTGAACAAGTTTTTTAATCCGGTAAAAGAATTGGGCAAAATGACGGTGAATATCGCTCAGGCAACTGTTGCTTTAGAACGTATTCAGCAGATTTTGGAAGCTGATAATATCATACCCGAAAAGCCTGATGCTATTGACCCCGGAAAATTAAAAGGTGAAATCGTTTTTCAAGAAATTAGTTTTTCATACAAAAAAGACGTTCCTGTCTTAAAAAATATCAATTTAACCATTCAATCTGGGCAACGAATTGGTATTTGTGGACCCACGGGTAGTGGGAAATCCACTATTGCAAGTCTTATTCCTCGGTTATATGATACAAATTCCGGACGAATCTTTATTGATGGCTTTGATGTTAAAGATTACACTGTGGAGGGTTTACGGCGGGAAATTGGTTTTGTGCTTCAAGATACTATGCTTTTCTTCGGCACTATTCGCGATAACATTGCTTATGGGAGACCGTCAGCCACTGAAAACGAAATCATTAATGCGGCAAAATCCGCCAACGCTGATGAGTTCATTTCAAAACTGCCGCTGGGGTACGAGACTATGCTGGGTGAAAGAGGTATCACCCTTTCAGGCGGCGAGCGCCAACGCATTGGCATTGCAAGAGCTTTGGTGCGCAATGCTCCGATACTTATCTTGGATGAACCGACGGCATCTTTGGATTCAGAATCCGAAAGAAGTGTGATTGAAGCATTAGAACGGCTCATGAAAGGTCGTACAGTGATTATTATTTCGCATAGATTGAATATCTTGTTCAATGCTGATAAAATTTTTGTCATCAAAAACGGTCAAGTAGTTGAAGAAGGCACTCATCTGGATTTACTCTTGAAAGGCAGCACCTATTACAATTTATATCATCAATACACTTTAGACAAGGCTTCCAAAAAATTGTAAATAACTCAGTCCTTGGGTAGGGGGGCTAAGTGTTTACCATTATTCATTATTTCAACCGTTTCAATATCATATCCCAGATTTGCTCATACGTTATGACTTCTAATTCTGAAGTTAAACCGCGGTAATAAAACGATGTTTCCCGCAAGCGGTTGATATATTTTTCGGTGTTGGATAAGTTATCAAATTTATAATCCGCTTTTGACAATTGCTGTAACAAACGAATAAACTGAATTAACCTATAAAACTCCTCTTTTTTCAATTGCCGATTGGCGTAATTTTTTAAACGCTCAATCAATTCTGACGCGTTGGTATATTGTTTTTGTTCCAAATGAAATAAAACCTGAGCAATAAGAAGGAAAATTGTAAAAATTCTCAACTCTTTTGGATACAAAACGGGGTCGTTCAAAAACTTAGAAACCTTGAATGTCCGACGGTTTTGTCTCCTCAATATCGGATTTTCATCACCAAATACTTCGATAACATAATTCAAATACACTTCATAAACTTTCCATTTTTCTCTTTCTTCAAGCCCTAATTTTTTGAAACGGGTATTTGCCGAAGCACGAGTGAGAATGGCTATCGCGTTAATAAAGTTTTCGGTGTGCATCGCTAAAAGGAAATAATATTCCATAAAGGCAAACCACATATCGCTGCCTTCAGGGAAAGACGTCAAGCACTTTTCAGCGTTGATTTTACCGCGTTTATAGTCTTTGAGGTGTAAAAAAGCTGACATTTTTTTCAATTGAAATGTCGCCATTTTTTCCTCTTGATAATACGTCGGATTGTCTTTCATATATTGTTCCGCACGGCTACAGACCTCAATCATAGCCTCATAATCCTGTAACATTTCGTAGCGATATGTCCACACCAAATACATATTATAAACAACAATCGGCGAATCATACACTTCTGAAAGCCCAATTAATGCATCGCAATACGTATCAATACGTTCTCTAAGGTCAAAATTTTCTGTTACCGGACGGAAGTAATTCATCATGACACGCTGAAACAACTCTTCTGAGCGGATTTCAGCATCCAAAATATCTTTATATTGTTTGATATATTGATCGTATTCTTCATACTCTTTTTCGTTTTCAATTTCTGACGAAAAAGTGCGAAGAATGCGGGAACAATTCACAATCAAATCGGCAAATTTATATTTCAATGCTGTGGTTAAAATCTGACGTGCCAAAGTGGCAGCTGTGAAAGATGCTTCATTAGCCAATAAAATTTTAACCAAAGTCCATTCTTTGTTACAGGAATAATAGGCGCGATCGTAGCCCGAAGTATCGGGCAAATTGACATCCAGAAAGAACAACGTGTTGAGCAAGCGCTTTCTGAAACGGCTTTTAAGTTGGCGATATTTATCGTCAGTTGGGCTACAGTCATACAAAAAAGTTGCGGCGTCCCGATCATTTCTGAATTTACCAGCCATGAGCGCTTCGTAAAACTCGTTGAATTTACTGTTTTTGTTTTTCAGCGAGTAATCATCAAAAATTTCTATCTTTTTGACTTTCTTTTTTGTGACAATCTTTGATATCTCTATGAGGTTTTTCATTGCATTAAGTTTCGTGACACAAATTTATGCGTTTATTTTGGTAACTATCAAATTTTTATGTCACAATTATGTAGTATTGTAACTTTTTTTTTAAGTAAGACAGTTGCAATGTTTTAGTATTTAATAAAAAAATATGAATAATTCATTGATTTTCAATTTTTTACCTTTATTATATTACTTTTAATATAAAATTTATCGCTATTTGTTTTTCTTCTTCTGAATATTAGCAAATTAAACACCAAATTTTAATTTTAAAAATTAGTCTTTATTTGTGACGCATTAATTCAAGCAAAGTTGCATTTAATTGTATTCTTTTTTTAAAAAAAAGTATTCCGCGGGTATTAAACGGTTGACAATTTTTTTGTTTGATAAAGGTTTGATATTCTTTAAAAATAATTGTCACTAAAGAAACCAAAAAATCCCATTAAACTGTTAATTTCAACCCACGAAATGGTAAGGGAAAAGAGTAAATATAGTTTAAATAAAATATGACGATTGATACTGAGGGGGCGAGTTCTGGCGTTTAGATTGTTAATACTGTTTAAATTAGTTAAAGTTTTACTAAATACATACCTTCTTGTTAACCTATTGCGCATTAAAGGTGTCTTTATTTTAAAAAAAAGAATATGAATATACTGCAAGGCATTCAGCTACATGAATTGATTTTGATGATTTTGGGTTTCATTCTCGGATTGTCATTAATTTTTATTTTTCTTTATACAGCATTGAAAAGTAAGCCCAATTTAAAACTGCTTTATGGTTTTTTTGCTCCTTTAGTGATGATTGGTTATCCCTCAATCCGAAGTATTGAATTTAGTAAAGATGTGATTAAAATTGATAAATTGGTAGAACAAGTCAATCAAAATCCTACGGACACGGTTGCTCAACGAAACCTTGTCAACAATCTACAACAATTGCCGGCGTCCAGATGCAAAACGAGTTCAGATGCCTTGGCAACTATTGCTAATGCGCAAGCTTCACTGGGACTTTATGATTCTGCCAAAGTCATGGCTCAACGAGCTGTAACATTGGATAAAAACAATGAGAAAGCCGTTGAGAGTATGAAAGATATCACTCAAAAATGGCAAAATCAAAAATTGACTGAACAAAGAATTGTTCAATTGGATAAATTTATTCAGGAGTGGGAAAAACGACCGACTGATGTAAAATTACGCGATAGCATTGCCACACATTATGAAAATTTACAACGCGTAAATACCCCTGTTCACCTTGACAATAAAAAGATTTTGGTAGTTGCTCAAGCTGCTTCAATTGTGGGTACACCTCAACAAGCAGAGCAGTTGACGGATGATATTCTAAAAGTTATCCCTTCGACAAAAGAGGCTGAAAAACTCAAAGAGGATATTAAATCAAAACGGGAAGAAACAAGAGTGAATAGAACTAAAGTCAGATCAAAGCCGAATGCTAATACCCGAGTGACTGAAAGTGAAAAAAGGACTAAAGCTTTCCCATCACCAGCCCCGGTTTATCAGGATACACCGCGCTTGAATATCAGACTGATTCCAAAGACAGGAATCGATTTCAAAAAATGGAATGCTAAAGAATAAATAATAGGTGACTTCGCCTGAAATCATGCCCGATGAAAGCTCAAGAATATCAAAAAAAGACACTTACCTAACATGACAGATAAGTGTCTTTTTTTTTACCTTTGTGCTTTATTTTAGTAAAAACCGACATTTCAAGTTTCACATGACTATGTTAAAACCTCTACTCAAATGGCTTCCTTCTCTTATATTGATACCCCTCAGTATAGCCGGTCTTTATGTTAGTTTTATTAATGAAAAAGATCCTTATTGGAAGCAATTGGATATTTTGTTGATTAAAGATTATAAAACACTCGCTAATTCAAGGGATTCTATCGAAAAAATGTTCAATTCATTTCACAATTCCGATATCAAAATGAGCGATTCGTTATTAACAAGTTTGATAGCGAAACCATTTATGCCGACAATGGAAGTTGCAAAAATGAAAGAATATCTCAATATTTTCAAAGACAAAAGAAGCTGTATGTTCTCTGCTGTAACGGGTAGTGGCAATACAACTTTGGTGGATAGGATTGCGAACATCATTGCGACAAAACCCGAAAACAAAAAAGTGATTTTATGTGCACCACAATTCGATTTGGAGTACAATAAAAAATATATTGGTCGTATTGAAAACGGGCGTTTAGAAAAAGGAGAATTGTTACAATTTTGGGATAAATGCCAACAGCATCCGGAAGAGAAATTCGTTTGTGTACTGGATAATATTGACAAAATGAATCCTGAAACGGTTTTTGGTCCTGAACTCTGGCAACATTTGGATGACTCAAAAGCTAAAACGATTTTAGGCGGCGATACAATTTCAGTGCCGTCTAATTTTTACTTAATCAGCATCGTACAATCTGGCGTTGGTCAAAAAATAGAATTGACCAATGAACATTACCGACGATTGGGTGGTATGGTTCTACTGCCAATTCATCCCAACGAACTGATTCTGTTTTTAAGGGGAAAACGTCTTGACGTTGAGAAGGATTTGAAAATAAAAAGAAAAACATTCGCCGAAAATCCTCAATTGGCACAATTGAAAGATGATATTCAAAAACTTGAAGAACAGTTGAATGCTCTCATCGACACGCCCCATATCAAGAAAATGGTGTATTTCTTCGCCAAGTCCAACGAAATGATTGAATCTAAATATTCATATGGGCATCAATTAGGGCAATGGAGTGATATCCGAAAATTTTTTTTACAGAAAGATTTTGAAAATATTAGAAAAATATTCATTTCTCATGTTAATGCATATCGTCCGGCAAAGGAATTGAAAGCAACTGATTTTACGGATATTTTATATGCCATTAACAATGATGGCTCCATTCCAGATACCAGCCCAATCTGGAAAGCTACTAACAAGTTAACTGAGTTAGGTTTGGCATCAGAGTTGAGCGTTGCCGGTATCTTTGCTTTAATTTCGGGCGTTTTCGGCTGGTTTTATTTTAGGAAAAGACATCGCTATATCAAAGATTTTACGGAACGCATTTATATTTTAATGGGTGAATACGAAAATAATGACAAGCCATACGATGATATCTTAAAGTCTATCAATCTGATGAAAAGGGAGTTTGATGCACTGGTTTTAGACCAAAAAGTGAATTATAACGAAGCGGCATTTTTTTATGGTTTTATTGAAGATAAGACCCGATATATTGAAATTGCTCGTGAAATCAATGAAAGTTTCCTCAAATTAATGGATGCTTTTTTAGATGATAATATACTCACGGATACCGAATATTCTAAATTGAATCAATTTCTTGAGAGCATTCGCTACCGTATTTCGAATTACCAATACTTATTTTACAAAGAAGAAATAGATAAAGCTTATCAGCAATACGGCATTGCTAAATAACGATAGTCTATAAAAAATAAATAATAGGTAATATCACTGCTCCTTACCGATTATTTATCACACACGAAAAAGCCCTCATGTTTTTGACACGAGGGCTTTAATATTATAGATGAAAAGATATTTCTTCACTCTTCACTATTTCACTTCCTCATAAGTGGCATCTTCTACAGTGCTGCCATCATTTTTAGAAGAACTGCCGGCATCAGAAGCGCCTTGTCCAGCATCCGCTGTTTCGCCGCCTTGAGTAGCATTATACATATCTTGGCTGGCTGCTTGCCATGCGTTATTCAGATTTGCCATTGCAGTGTCAAGAGTAGTGAAGTCCTGAGCTTGGTGAGCTGTTTTGAGTTCAGCGCAAGCTTTTTCGATTGCCTCTTTTTTATCAGCCGGGATTTTGTCAGCGTATTCTTTCAATTGCTTTTCAGTCTGGAAGACAAGACCATCGGCTTGATTCAATTTTTCAGCATTTTCACGCACTACACGATCTGATTCAGCATTCATTTCAGCTTCTTGTTTCATCCGAGCGATTTCGTCCTTGCTCAAACCGGTTCCGGCTTCTACGCGGATACTTTGCTGTTTGCCGGTGCCTTTATCTTTAGCGGATACATTTAAGATACCGTTAGCATCCATATCGAAAGTCACTTCTACTTGTGGTACGCCACGAGGTGCCGGTGGAATATCACCTAAGATAAAGCGACCTACCGTGCGGTTATCGCGTGCCATCGGGCGTTCACCTTGCAAAATGTGGATTTCAACGCTGGGTTGATTATCGCTGGCGGTTGAATATACTTTCGATTTTTTTGAAGGAATCGTAGTATTCGCTTCAATCACAACGTCGTACATGCCACCCATGACTTCAATACCCATTGACAACGGCGTTACGTCCAATAAAAGTACGTCTTTCACATCTCCCGTCAATACACCGCCTTGGATAGCAGCACCAATTGCCACAACTTCATCCGGATTCACACTCTTGTTCGGTTTTTTACCAAAAAATTCTTCAACCACTTGCTGAATTTTCGGGATACGTGTTGAACCACCTACCAAGATAATTTCGTCAATATCAGAAGCTTTCAAACCGGCATCTTTGAGTGCCAAGCGGCAAGGCTCCAATGTACGTTGAACCAAAGAGTCAGCCAACATCTCAAATTTTGAACGAGACAATTTCGTTACCAAGTGGCGTGGCACGTTGTCCAAGACCGTTACATAAGGTAAGTTGATTTCAGTCTCTTGAGAGTTTGACAATTCAATTTTAGCTCTTTCGGCCGCGTCTTTCAAGCGTTGAAGCGCCATTGGGTCTTTGCGTAAATCCATGCCTTCTTGCTTCTTGAACTCTTCAGCTAACCAGTCAATGATAACGTGGTCGAAGTCATCACCACCTAAGTGCGTGTCACCGTTGGTAGATTTTACTTCAAAGACGCCACCACCTAATTCAAGAACCGAAATATCGAATGTACCACCACCAAGGTCATACACGGCGATTTTCATATCTTTAGTGCGTTTGTCCAAACCATAAGCCAAAGCTGCCGCGGTGGGTTCGTTGATGATACGACGAACAGTCAAACCCGCGATTTCGCCGGCTTCTTTGGTAGCTTGACGCTGAGAGTCATTGAAATAAGCGGGAACAGTAATAACTGCCTCCGTTACACCTTGACCTAAAAAGTCTTCAGCGATTTTTTTCATTTTCTGCAATACCATTGCAGAAATTTCCTGTGCTGTATAGTTTCGGTCATCAATAGCGACACGCACAGTATCATTGTCTCCCTTAATCACTTTATAAGAAGCGCGTTCAACTTCGTGTTGGTTGGTCACTTCGCTAAAACGGCGACCCATAAAACGCTTGATGGAAGCCACCGTTTTAGTCGGGTTTGTGATTGCCTGACGCTTAGCGGGCGCGCCAATTTTGCGCTCGCCGTTCGGCATGAAGCCCACAATTGAGGGGGTCGTGCGACCGCCTTCATCGTTTTCAATAACACGCGGCTCGCTACCTTCCATAACAGCTACGCAAGAGTTGGTCGTTCCTAAGTCAATACCAATAATTTTTGCCATAAGTAATATTTATTTTATGTTTTTAAATTTCTTATTCAATTTTATTAATCAAAATATAACTCTTGTCATCAAATGAAATGCCACCCCCATAAATCTGTCATAATGCCTAAATGAAATGACAAATTGTTAAAAAAGACAAAAAAAATCTGTCATTTTTATTGAATTGAACTGACGAAATGGCAGTTGAGTTGAGTAGAGGGGCGAAGTTCTTTTTGCTGCTTCTTTGCGATTTTTTTTTTAGATAATGGATGGAATGCTTATATTGTGTTTGTTTTTTTTAAACCGTATATTTAGGAAAGTGACAGACGCTTCAAAAGCCTCTGTCACCTGCGCTCATAAAAGCACAATAATGAAGTCTGATAAAATCTTACTATTGGGGAATCCCCGACTACATGAAGTATCCGTCCCTATTGAAAGGTCTGAACTCACCGAATTGCTTCCGGTTATTCAGGATTTGCACGATATTTTGTTTGAATTCAAAGCGCGATTTGCCCATTACGGTGCATTTCGGGGTATAGCAGCCCCTCAAATTGGGGTAATGAAACGGTTGATTTATATGTACATTGATAAACCCGTCGTTTTTATCAATCCTGTATTAACCGATTTGAGCGAGGAGATGTTTGACATGTGGGACGATTGTATGTGCTTTCCCAATCTTTTAGTGCGCTTAAAAAGACATAAAAGTTGCACCATCCATTATCTGGATTTGGATTGGCAACCACAAATAATGTTCCTCGATGGGAGCCTATCAGAATTGCTCCAACATGAATACGACCACCTTGACGGTATTTTATCTACGCAAAGAGCGATTGATGAAAAATCGTTTAAATGGCGAGTGTGAAATGGGGTAATACTGAGGGGGGGATATTTTCCCAATATTTATTTATCTTTGAAACAAAAGGATTTGTTCTGACTAATAACAATCAACAAACTATGAAAAAAATACTCCTGATTACTATCTTATTAACTACTTCATTGTCAATTATTGGTGCTCAAAAAATCAATGTGACTGGTAAGGTTATCAACGCTCAAACCAAAGAGCCAATGCCGCAAGCTATTATCCAAATGGGCGATAAAACCGCTGCGACTGATATCGAAGGGGTTTTTCAATTAGAAGTAGATAAAGCCGGAACTTATAACACCACAGTCACCTACGTAGGTTTTGAAACGCTTACAAAAAGCATTGTCGTTATTGAGGGGGGGGCATTTAATATTGTTTTTTCAATAAATGAAACCAATAATTTGCTACAAACCTCTACAATTACTGCGGGCAAATTTGAAAAACCATTGGGAGAAGTCACGGTCTCGTTAGATGTCATCAAACCGCAATTGATTGAGAATGTGAATACCCGCAAAGTGGATGATGTATTGCAAAAAGTACCCGGTGTGAATATTGTGGATGGGCAGGCAAATATCAGAGGTGGATCGGGGTGGAGTTATGGTGCAGGCAGCCGTGTTTTGTTGTTAGTGGATGATATTCCGGCTTTACAAGCAGACGCCGGTTTTCCAAATTGGAAAGACATAGCGGTCGAAAATATTGAACAGATTGAAGTGGTGAAAGGCGCCGCATCGGCTTTGTACGGTTCGTCGGCAATGAATGGTATCATCAATATCCGCACAGGGTTTGCCAAATCGGAACCTGAAACTAAAATCACGACTCAATCCGCCTTCTACATGGCGCCCAAAGATGCTCAAAAAAAGTGGTGGACTAAAGCCCCTTACGAAGCAACCGCAAGTATCAGCCACAAACAAAAATTTGGCAAATTAGATTACGTAGGTACTTTGTTTTATTATAATTTTGACAGTTACAATAAAAATTGGTACGACAAATTCGGCCGTTTCACAACAGCTATGCGCTATCGCATTACCGATAGATTGAGTGTGGGCATCAATGCGAATGTGAATACAGGCAGCAGTCAGACTTTTTTTTATTGGTTGAATGAAACCAAAGGTGCTTATATAGGTTCGCCTTCAGCATATTCCAATTCAAAAAAGACGCGTTTTACAATTGACCCTTATCTGAATTATTTTGACAAAAACGGTAATCGGCACAAAATTTTAACCCGTTTGTATAGTGTTAAAAATGATGTAAGCAACAACCAACAAAATAAGTCCAAGTTGTATTACGGTGAATATCAATTTCAAAGGCAAATGTCCAAAGTCGTATTGACGGCGGGTATAGTCGCAATAGGAACGGGTATTGATGCCAAATTATACGGTGACACCACCTTCAAATCTTTTAATCTTGCGGGATATGTCCAAACAGATATTAAATTGGGCAAATTAAATCTCTCGGCAGGAGCGCGGTATGAACAAAATACAATTAATGGACCCAAAGTCGTCAGATACAATGCTGTATTAATTGAATCCGTCCCGAATGAGGGAAAATTGAAAGAATCAAAGCCGGTTTTTCGGATTGGTGCGAATTATCAAGCGGGAGATTACACTTTTATTAGAGCTTCCTTTGGACAAGGGTATCGTTTTCCGACCGTTGCCGAAATGTTTATTTCCACTTTGGCGGGCGGTATTCCGGTTATCCCAAATCCGTTTTTAACGTCTGAAACGGGTTGGACAGGCGAAGTCGGTGTTAAACAAGGTTTTAAATTAGGCGGCTTGCAAGGATTTGCGGATGCCGTTGTTTTTAAATCTGAATATAAGAACATGATGGAATTTCAGGCAAGTACCAAAACCTTGGGTTTTCAATCTCAAAATGTCGGTAATACCATCATCAAAGGCTTTGAGATGAGTGTAGCCGGGCAGGGGAAAATCGGTAATATGACCCCCTCAGTATTGATTGGTTACACCTATATTGACCCCAAATACAAGGTATTCACCAAACGCGATAGTTCTAATTCTACTGCGGGATTCAATGTATTGAAATATCGTTTTAGGCATAACTTCAAATTCGATGGTGAAATGGCTTTCAATAAATTTTCAATGGGGGCTGCCATGTTGTATAATAGTGAAATGCAAGCTGTTGACAAAATTTTGGAAATTTTAACGGGGGTGAAAAACTATAGAGCAGCCAATATGCACGGTTTTAAAACAATCGATATTCGAACCGCATTCAAGCCTTCTACTCATTTAAAACTAACGGTAATTGCCGCTAATATTTTGAATGAGGAATATTCCTATCGCCCGGCTTTATTGGAGGCGCCTCGGAATATTTCGGCACGAGTAGATTGGACTTTTTAAAAATAAATCAATCATTCCAATTATTGACTTTCACAATTTCAACAATAAAAATCAATTTGCTATTACGAGGCACTTTACCCATACCATCGCTACCATAAGCTAAATCGGGCGGAATGATAATAAACACTTTTGAACCCGCTTTAAATTGAGTGGCAGCAACCTCTAGACCAGGCATAAGGTTGTGCTCACTCTGATTGATGGTTTGAATTTTTCCACCTTGATATGTTTCAGCTAAAAAAGTACCGTCCGGCAAAACACCAGAGAAGTGCATCCATATCCACGCCCGTTTATTGCGAGGAATGTCGCCTGTCCCTTCTTCCAAAATAGTATATTTTATGCCAGATGGCAACGTGTTTAATAGTTTGGAAAGCGTACCCATTTTATAGGCTTTTGCTAATTGTGATACCGAATCTCTAACGTTTTTAGCTCGACTATCATAAAATGTTACTGAAGATTTAAGATAATTTCTAATGTCGAGAAGGCGGCTTTCAAAAGCAGCTTGTTCTTTATTGCTGGATTCGATATGTTGAGCAAAATCTTTTTGTGCTATTATACGATGCAATTTAATATACCCCTTTTGGTTATTTGAAATATTAAACTGCACACTATCACCGGCTGATAGTTTATTTAGATTTATCATCAACTGGTCTTGAATCGCATTGGTGCTTGTTTTAGGATTTTCAATAATTGCCTGAGCCGTATCCTGCCTTATAGTAGAAGCATCATAGACAACTGAATCACCTTGTTTAACAATATAATCGTATAAAACATAATCGCCTAACTGTGGATATTGTCTTGAATCTTTACAAGCTCCTAACAGAAGGGAGAAAAAAAGCAGATAATTGAGTTGTTTCATATTTAAATAAAATATTTGTAATTTAATTCTAAATTCTAAAAGTCACCGTAGCAGTCAAAGACCTTCCATCTGAACTCCAAACGCCTTGACCGGGGTAACCTGTGGGGCGTTTAGTGAAATATTGTTTATCCATAATATTATTAATACCACATCGCAAGGAAAACAATGAATTGAGCCGATAAGATGCATTAAAATCCCATAACCCATAGCTTGGAACAAGCCCTTTTGCCCCATTGGCACTTGGTTTTACTGTATTTAAAGCATCTGAGTAGCTTTCATCTGTAAAACTATATTGCATAGTAGCAGAAAAACGAGACTTACTGAAGTGCAAACCATTGCGGCTAATCCAACGCGGAACTGTTTCAAGGCGTTTTCCTTCCATATTTTCAGTTTTTCCATTGACAACCATAGAGCCTTTTTTATAAAAAGCATCAAAATAAGATGTAGCAGTAAAAAAGGACAAATTAAAGTTTGAACCACGTTCTATACTGAGGGGTTTGGTTTCGACATAAATTTCTAAACCATTCGTAAGGCTATTTCCTGTATTCGTTTTATAAATATAGGATTGGTTGTTGACATCTGTCAAAATCAAACTGCCAATGCGATTGTTGTAAAGTATCCGAAAAGCGGTAATATCATATGTTAAAAAATCTTTGAATTTGCCATTGATACCGATTTCTAGATTATATCCGTTAGCATCTTTCAAATTGGGGTCAGTTTTTTCAAGGATACTTGTTGGAATCACATCTGCAAAAATCATAGGGCGGTAGGCTTGCGACCACCCACCATATAGCCGATGTGTTTTACTCAATTGATACTGCGTGCTAATGCCCAATAGCGGAAAACGGTGTTTTATACTGAGGGGTACATTGTCAGGTTTAAGATAAGAAATAGTGCCTGTCATATCGGTAATACCTTTTTCAATGCGAATACCCGGTGAAACACTGAATTGAGGTGTGATATAGAGGAGGTTTTCAACAAAAAGTGCTATATTTTTAGTTTTAAAATGCAAATCACGTCCCCAAGTCGGGTCAGTCAAAGTAAGGTCAAAATCTGTTCCTGTCGTACCTTTTCCAATTTGACGGCGGTGTAAATCATTGAGATTGAGCATAAATCCACCTATGAGTGTATTTTTCATGTTTTGAATAAAATACTCCTGCGACAATCGAGCTTCGGTAGTATAACTATGAAATTGGTCAATATCTACTTGCCGAGAGGAGTATGTGCCAGTGGCAGCCTCTATCTTATCAACCTTATCAGCAAATCCAAGAAATTGTACGCTGTTGCGGCTACCCAAAATGGCTGATTGAGCAATATAAAATTTTGTATAAGATGAGATATGCCATTGAAGATTGATAGATGGCACATAAATATCAGGATTAAAATAATTGCGACTACGTGTGGCTTGGCGTGGGTTAGCTTGAAACATAGAATCGGTCAAGGAACCGGGTATGCGATAAATATAGCGGTTTCTACCGATTTCAGCATGAATTGATATTGAGGGGATCGGCTGAAAAGTAACGGCTGCAAATTGGGCTTCTGCATCAGAACGAGCATCTTTTCTATAGCCATTTGAAACTCGCTTTTGATAATAAGCATAATAAGACCATTTGCCGTTTTTACCGCCAATACTATTGAAAGAACTCAACAAACCATAAGACCCAACTGATTGAAGGCTTTCAATACTGAGGGGTCTTGTTGTATCGCCTTGTTTAGTAATGTAATTAATCATACCGCCGAATTGTGCGCCATATTGCAACGACCCTGTGCCATGTATCATTTCAATTTTCTTAATCGCTTCCATCGGTGGGCTATAATGGCTAGCAGGATAGCCATAAATATCCGAATTTATCATAATGCCATTTTGGCGAACGTTATATTCCCAAGACCGATGCGGGTCGAGTCCACGATTGGCAATATTAACTTGATTGCCCGAACCGTCCATATCATAAACAAAAACGCCTGGTACTTTTGCAAAAATTTGTCTTGGTGTTTTTTCAGCGACATTGACATTGATGTCTGCGACTTGAATACTTTCACTCTTTTTACCCGCTGTTAAATACATACCATGTACATCAGAAAGGCGTTGAATTTCTGTTATTTGTTGCTTTGCTTTTATTTCTACTGTTTGAAGAACAGTATCTTTCTGAGCAAAAAGGGGGGAGAATAGAATTGAAAATAGGGCTAACAGATTTATTTTTTTCATATCTAAAATAATTAAATAATTTTTTGCTATTTTAAATTTATAGAGCTAATAAAACTAAAAATATTATTGCTATAATACAAAAACCTTGCAAAGATATAAGTCTTGCAAGGTTTTGTAGGCTCTTAAATATAAAAAGGATAAGAAATTATTTCTTAAAAGGCAACGCATTGACACGGCGACCAACTAAATATCCCAATCTTAAGCCTTCCTCTGAATCCATTCGCCAATGCACGCCAAGATAGATGCGTGAAAACGCATTTTCTTGAGCCATATCGTAGAATGAATCGAAAGTACGTGGTTTACCAATAAAATCAGCGCGTCCTTCATGACAACGGTCTGTTAAAGAATAGTTAGCACCAAAAACTGATACTAATGCTTCTGCAGCAGCAGCGCCGAAAGTAGAGTGACCGCTTGGGTAAGCAGGAAAAGAAGGCGTACCGGGTAAAAAACCATTCGTATTCAAAGCTGCTACATTCCAAGTTGGATTCATCAACTTATTGATATAGGGGACGGGGCGTTCAACATTGTAAATATATTTTGAATTCCAACAAGCTACAGAAGCGTCATTTAATGCCAAACCCACTTTAATAGCAGCCATAATACCTGTTTCAAGATTCGATTTTTCAATCCCTAAAACTTGATTGGCAATGGCTATCCAACGAGCAGGTGGGCTAAAAGTGAAACCCAAAACGTCATCACTCCAAAATTCCGCAATCCAGCGGTCTTCGGTAGTCTGTGGTGTCGTCCGGGTATAAACTTCTAGACCTTGGGCGTAGTAAGCGGAGTTTTTATCTTCTGAAAAAGGTAATGGCGCACGTGCCAACTTATCTTCTTCTTTAATAGCAAAAGTGCGGACTTTGCCCCAATATGGGAACATTGCTCTACCAAAATCCGGAGCGGTAGGTTGCCATTTACCGGAACCAGACGGAGGAATATAACCTGAAGGGCGAGGATCCAGATATTTGTCATGTCCTTCTTTATCGGTAGCTGAATAATCCCAAACAGCATTCGCTACTGCAATGCCAAAATCCTTTGACCGTCTGAAAACTTCCGATGGGACGGAATTTCCAAATTGGGTATTATAGGTGGTTTCGAGCGAAGAAATTTTGAATAAATCACCTGAACGGACATTGGCAAAGAATTTTTTGTACAATGTGGCATACACATTATTCGAAACAGTGGGCCAGTGGTATTCTTTTCCGTTTTCAACCTGCGGAATATTTAATCCCGAATAACGCGATGCGATGGATTGGTATTCCGGCATCCCGGCAACACAGGCTTCATAATTGGCTAAACCGACGTAACCTAACATTCTGGCTGCCGGACAAGGGCGATATACCGCCGCATAGCGCTCTACTTGTAAAAACATATCTTGCCATTCTTGAACAACTTTAGAATCGTATTCTTTAACTTCCTTAATAGGCTCAACAATATTATTGTCAGGTCCGCAGGCTGTAAAGGTAAAGATAGCAACGACTGCGAGTAGGAGGGGAAATCGAATTTGTTTGTAAGAAATCATGGGAAATTCATTTTTAACTCTGTTCATAATAGTAAATTTTTTTGCTCATATATTTTTTTTATTTCAAATTGTAGAATGGTTCATTTTTGTAATAATGAATCATAGCATTGCTATATCACTTGATATGTGAATGTGTTCGGTGAGCTGTAAATCGGTAAGTTCTGACAAATTTAGGGAGTAAGCAGTGTCAATGCAATAGCTTTTGTCTAAAAAAAAATTATATAAATAAATTTATTTTATTTTAATGTCAAACACTACCTTATTAAGGTATTCTTTTATAAGTAAATATGAATGTCGGTGTGACTTAAAATAATTCTGGCATTTTCTTTTTGAAATTCATCAACGCTTGACTTTCCACCTTTTGTGAGACCACAACCAATCTTCCGGTTTTTCACGAATGACCTCTTCCAATCTTTGCATGAATCTACGGGTAATCTCTCCTTCGGGCAGTTCAGCAGGATTATCAACGAGTTTTTCAAAATTTACTTGATAGAAGCCTCTTTTAACGCGCTCCATTTTTAAAAAATAAACGGGAAACTGGTATTGATGAGCATATTTGTCGCCCCCATGCGGGCAAGCAGTGTCTTGATTCAAAAAAGTTACCCAATGGGCCTTTGGAGAATAAGTGCTTTGATCACTCACAAAAAAATAAGTTGAAGGCTGGTTTTTGAAATGTTCAAATGCCCAAGCTGTTCGTCCGATGTCAATTAATTGAGTACCGCTTTTGCTTCTTTTGTTAAGGGCGTATTTTTCAATAAATACATTGGTGAGGGGTTTATAAAACCCTACGCCTGTCCGTTCCGACAAAAAATATCCCAAAATAATAGCGCCCCATTCCCAGTTACTGTAATGCCCTGCCATGATGATTGAATTTCCGCCGGCGCTTGTGTCATTTTGTACCAATTCCGGATTGTTGAATATGTACCGTTGAGCCATCGTTTTTTCGCTCATGCTGAATCCTTTTATGCTTTCAAGCAAAATATCCGTCATGTTTTTATAAAATTTACTGGCTATTTCGTTGATTTCAGTCACAGTTTTTTCCGGAAAAGAGTTTTTTAGATTGGTAAAAACAACTTTATACCGATATTTAATCACATAAAAAAACAACCAAGCTAAACCGTCGGAAAGGGTGTACAACACCTTAAACGGTATGAGTTGAAAAATGAAAACGACAAAACGGAAAGCTAAATAACCAATATATTGCATCTTAAAAATTTTAAAAATTCGGAATAAGCCGTAAATTTATGATAAGTTAATGATGATATATAAATGAGTAATGATGAAATATATAATATTCCTTTTTTTGCTGAATATCGCTTCCGCCATTGCTCAAAATGATATTCCGCTTCCTTTAAAGTCTTCCGCGCAATCACTCACTCAAAAATTGACGCAAAATTTGGACAATGATTCTCTCAAAGTTGTAGTGATATACGATTGGATAACAGCCAATATTCAATATGACCGTCATTTCCGCCGCCGTATTGAAGGCGATACGACATTGACCCAAGAACCGGATTATGTTATAAAAAGTAAAAAAGCAGTGTGTATCGGTTATGCCAAACTTGTAAAAGAAATGTGTAATGTAGTAGGCATCTCCGCTGTTATTATTGAAGGCTTTGCTAAAGGAGACAGCCAAAATTTAGACAATGATGAACACGCATGGAATGCCGTTAAAATTAATCGGAATTGGTATTTAATAGATGCCACTTGGGGTGCAAGTGGTTATACCAATGCCAAAAAATACTTTTTATCCCCCCCCTCAGTATTCGTCGAAACGCATTTGCCACACGATCCGGTTTGGCAATTATTGTCTAAAACTATTGGTTTTGAATGTTTTATCAATAGTAAAAATTGTTTTTATGATAAAAAAAACGATTTTAACTATAAAGATACTTTAGCGATTTGGGAGTCTCTCGATTCATTCTCAAAAACCTATAATGAGGCAACCCGTATTTTGCGTTACAATCCCAAAGACGTAAGAGGCATGAGACAATTAGCCGAATTTTATTCAAATACGGCATTGACATTTTTTAGTGAATATGCTCAAATCAGACAAAACGTCAAAAATAAAGTCCTTCAGCCTAATAATAAACAACAGGTTCTAAAACTCTTAGATTCGGCTGATGAAAATCTTCAAAAAGCCAAAGAACAATACCTAAACATACTCCCTTTTGCTAAAAAAAATAGGTACACCGATGCCCACATGAATATCGACCTGATTGATGAAAACCTCGCCAATATTGAACACGAAAAAGCCTTTGTGCTCAAATATTTTAGATGAAGTCGTTAATCGTTATCTGTTAATGGGATAACGATTAACGAATAACGATTAACGAATAACGATTAACAAACAACAATTCTAAAGATAAATATTTCCAATCATGTACGTGACAGCAGCCCCGCTGATATCAACTCGATTACCCTTCAAGACACAGGTCAAATCGCCTTTTCGAGCAGAAAGTTGTTGTGCAGAAAGTGTCGTTTTGCCCAATTTTTCAGCCCAATAAGGCGTCATTGTCGTATGCGCTGAACCTGTAACAGGGTCTTCTTCAATACCTGCTTCGGGGAAAAAACAGCGAGACACAAAATCCACCCCATCGCCTTTCGCCGTGGCTATCAAGCCGCGCGAACCCAACGTTTTGAGCAGGGCGAAGTCAGGTTGTAAAGATTCGATCTCTTGTTGAGCTGATAGAATAGCCATAAAATCGTCTCTTCCTCTAAAAATTTCTATGGGTTTGATTTTCAATATGTTATGTATAATATCCAATTGATCATCTCGCTTTTCGAGGGTATCAGTGGGAAAATCCAATGTGTAATCATTCTCATTTCTTACCACTTTTAATATACCGCTCAACGTATCAAAAGTGACAATATCTTTTTGAAAACCCAAATGTTGCCAAAGAGTGTGCGCGGTTGCCAAAGTCGCGTGACCACACAAGCGCACTTCATAACTTGGCGTGAACCAACGCAGATGATAATCAATATTACCAAATAAAGGGACGATGAACGCCGTTTCGGATAGATTATTCTCGGTAGCAATATTTTGCAATTTATCATCGGGCAGCCATTGAGCTAATTGGATTACTGCTGCGGGGTTTCCACCAAATATTTTACTACTAAAAGCATCAATCTGATAAATTTTCAATTTCATTCTAACTTAGTTTTTTTTGTAAATGAAATAAAGTCATTTATATTTGTTTAATCAACAAGGTAACATTTTTTTTAAATTGTACAAAACTGAAATTAAGCTTTGAAAAACGATCATCTACATATTATAGCTTTTGATATTCCATACCCTGCTGATTACGGCGGCGTGATGGATATTTTTTATAAAGTCAAAAGCCTCCATGAAGCGGGTGTTAAAATTATCCTGCATTGCTTTCAATACCGCGATAGAAAACCTCAAGCTGAATTGGAAAAATATACCGAAAAAGTGCACTATTATAAGCGTTCTTTATCCCCCCTCGGCATGCTCAGCGATTTGCCTTTCATTGTTAAATCCAGAACGGATTCGGCACTTTTGAAAAATCTGAAAAAAGACAATTACCCCATTCTGTTTGAAGGCTTACATACCTGTGGCTTCATTGCTGATAAATCTTTAGCGGAGCGCACAAAGATTATAAGAATGCACAATGTCGAATGGGAATATTATCGCAATTTAGAGATGTCAGAAAATCGGATTTGGAAACGTATTTATTTCAAAACGGAAAGTATTAAGTTAAAAAGGTTTGAAAGTCAAATAGTTAAATATGCAAATTTTATATTGCCTATTTCACCTGATGATGAAGATTACTTTAAGAAAATGTATGAGAAAGAAAATCTGAATGAGAATTCAGTCATTTATATTTCACCGTTTCATCCCAACAAAGCGGTTGAATCGAAAACGAACAGAGGAGAATTTGCCCTTTTTCATGGCAAACTAAGCGTGCCCGACAACGAGCAAGCTGCGATTTATTTAGCCAAAAAAGTGTTTTCGAAGGTCGAAGTACCCTTTATTATTGCCGGCAAAGAACCTTCCGCTAAACTCATTGAGGCTGTTAGCCCGTATCATAATATTGAAATTATTGCCAATCCAAAAGAGCCACGAATGAATGATTTGATTCAAAATGCTCAGATAAATGTTTTGGTCTCATTTCAGCGATCGGGCATGAAATTAAAATTGCTCAATGCTTTATATAGAGGTAGATTTTGCATAACCAATCGAGCAATGATTCAAAATACCGGTTTGGAATCGTTGTGTATCATTAAAAATACGTCCAAAGAAATTGCTGCCGCCATTGAAAGTTACATGAATCTACAATTTTCGGCCAACCAAATTCAAGATCGGCGCGAAATATTAGAAAAATCATTTTCCAATAAAGAAAATGCTCAGAAAATTATTGATATATTGAATGGATAGTCGGATGTGGAAAAATTGTCGAACTCAATTGGATAAGATACAATCTACTTCACTTGACTTTCTATAACCCCATCCGCTAATTGGGTTTCAATGACGTCGTCAATTTTTACATCTTTCACGCTGCTAACGGGTTGTTTTTTCAATCGCGTAATGCTAAAACCGCGTTTTAGGGTGGCTTCGATGCCAATTAAATCAATGATTTTGGCGGCGTTATCAATTTTAAATTTTTCAATTTTGACGATATTTTGGACATTTTTTGCAATAATATGTTGAAAATTGTCCAAAAGATTTTTCTGATTTTTGAATGAAAATAAAACGTGGGCATTGATGAAGTTTTCGTATTTCGACAATAGCCCCCCCTCAGTATGAAACCTTTCTTGAATATAATGATGCAGAAAATTTTTTATATCTAATAGACTTGACTCGAATTTGAGGTTATGACCCAATATAAAATCCGCTACGGCAGTTGGCGTTTTTAATGCCGTATGAGCCACCATATCCATCACCGTTTGATCAATGTCATGCCCGATGCCGGTCAAAACAGGGATTGGAAATTTGGCAACGGCTTCACATACAGAGGGGGTATCGAAAGCTGCCAAATCCAAGCGTGAACCACCACCTCTGATAATGACGACACAATCAAAACTACCGGCGTGGGTTTTAATATTGTCCAATTGACTCAGCATCGTTTTTTCGAGTAATGAACCTTGCATGGCCGATTGGAAAAATTGAATTTCAAAACCATAAGCATATTCATTGTGTGAAATGTGGCTTTTAAAATCTTGCCATCCGGCGGCTGTTTCGCTCGAAATGACGGCAATGCGTTGTAAAATTGTAGGCAAAGCCCGCGTTTTGTTTCGTTCAGTCAATCCTTTTCGTTGTAAATCAGCAATGAGTTGACGCCGTTGCATCTCGAATTTGCCGATTGTAAAACTGGCATCAATGTCTTCAATGATGATTTTCAACCCAAATTTTTCGTGAAAATCAATGCGCCCTTTAAATTTTATTTCAACGCCCTCTGCAATGACCCCCTCAGTATTAACGCCCAAAGCACGCTGAATCCGTTTAAAATCCAAAGCCCATATCACGCCCGACATTTGAGCCATAATTTCATTGTCTTCTTTTTGCAGCAAGGATATATAATAATGACCGCGCGAAATGCTGATTTGACCAATCTCGGCGGTTACCCAAACCGCATCATGAAAGTTGAGGGCAATGACGCGTCGGAGAAATTCGTTCAGCTCTTGTAGTGAATAAGTTTTCAATAATTGTATTTTTAGATGCAAATCTAAAAAATATAGAGAAATATTTTGTCATAGGTGTAACCTTTTCAAAAAAAACGCATCTTATAGTATGTGAACTTTAAATATTTTGACTCTTTATAAAAAAAGTCACTTTTTTTAACGAAAAATTAACTACTAAATGAACTATTATTGTAAAAATATTGTAATTTTGTAGTGATTAAAAATACACCAAAATGAAAAGTAAGCCTATCAAGTTTGTTTTGTTTTCCTCAATTGTCATAATGAGCATTTTTTGCTTTATTTCTGTCAATTTAACTACCCCTTCAGAAAGCAAAATTGTAAATATTGATACATCTGTTAACAATGCAGAGGTAAGAGAATCAAAACTACCGGATTTGAAATTGATTAAAACGGTGGTCGAAATACTTGGAAAATTTACAACTGCTCATTAATCTGAGTGATTGTTGTCGTTTCATGAAAAATAAAACGAGCAAGTGCATTGACGCACTTGCTCGTTTTATTTTGATGAATATTACATTGATTTAGAGCAACTTTTATTGTAGATGTTCCGTAAAGCTGAAACCCAGCTAGATATTTACAAAATAATCATTTGCAAATAAATATTTTGACTTTTTCTTAACACTTGTTATCAGGACAAAAAACTACTTTTGCACCACATTTTTTTTGAACACATAAAATCAAAATTGGTTATTACATGAAAAAAGTTCTTTTAACTTTAGTTGTTGCAAGCATAGCGACGGCTTCGTTTTCTCAAAATTTAAAAAATAATATGGATTCTGTAAGTTACAGCTTGGGTGTACTATTCGCCCAAAATTTCAAAAGTGGCGAAAAAATAAATATTGACGCTCAAGCGATGGCAAAAGGTTTTCAGGATGCCTTGGCAAGTACTGAAACCATCAAAGTGGAACAATGTAATCAAATTTTTAGTCAGTACATGGCTGATTTGAATAAATCTAAGTATGCCGCTGTACTTGAAAAGGGCAAAAAGTTCCTTGAAGAAAATGGCAAACGCCCGGGCGTGAAAACCACTGCAAGCGGTCTGCAATATGAAGTAATCGTTGAAGGCACGGGGGCAATACCTGCTTTAACTGATAAAGTGACAACTCACTATCATGGTACTTTGCTCAATGGACAAGTTTTTGACAGTTCAGTGAAGCGTGGTCAACCGATTGATTTTCCTTGTAATGGCGTTATTATGGGTTGGCAGGAAGCTCTTCAATTGATGAAAGAAGGTTCAAAATGGAAACTTTTTGTACCTTATAATTTAGCTTACGGCGAACGGGGTGCAGGCGGAGATATAGGTCCTTACGAAACTTTGATATTTGAAATTGAATTGATTAAGATAAATAAGTAATATTTCATGAGAATTGACATCCTTTCTGCTGTTCCCGAACTTTTGGAAAGCCCTTTCAAGCATTCCATTCTTAAACGGGCGCAGGAGAAAGGGTTGTTTGAAGTCCATGTGCACAATCTGCGGGATTATGCATCGGGGAAACACAAACAGTTAGACGATTATCAATTCGGCGGCGGCGCCGGTATGGTGATGTTGATTGAACCCATTGCAAAATGTATCAAACAACTACAAGCCGAACGACATTACGATGAAGTGATATATATGACGCCGGACGGTCTACGCTTTGACCAACAAATAGCTAATGGGCTATCAATGCGTCAAAATATTATCATTTTATGCGGTCATTATAAAGGTGTGGATGAGCGTATCAGAGAGCATTTTATCACTATGGAGATAAGCGTCGGCGATTACGTTTTGTCGGGCGGAGAATTGGCCGCCGCAATTGTGGTAGATGCCATCGGACGTTTAATACCCGGCGTTTTGGGCGATGAAACTTCCGCCTTATTCGATTCGTTTCAAGATAATCTTTTAGCCCCACCGGTTTATACGCGACCGGCTGATTATAAAGGTTGGAAAGTCCCTGAGGTTTTACTGTCGGGACATGAAGCGAAAATTGCAGATTGGCGATTCGAGCAATCCCTTAAACGCACTAAAGAGCGGCGTCCTGACTTACTCAAAGATTAATTATCTGTTAATATTTGAGTAAAAAGAACCCCCCTCAGTATAAAATTGTTTTATCTTTATCTTTGTATAATTTTCATCATTTTAAAATAATTAAAAAACGAATAGCAATGAAAAATGTGGTAAAAAGCATGGCTTTGGCAAGTATGATAGCTTTGACATTTGCTTGCAAAAATGACACGTCTGCTTCAGCAAACAATACAGCATCAGCTTCCATTTCAGGAGTAGCACCCACTTCTAATGAGGTTGTGGCACCTGCAAATCCTACTGCAGCGCTGACTGAATCGAAAAAATCCGTTGAAAATGTGACTCCCAATGCAGCAGCACCTGCGACTCAAAAACCTGCCGGCAAAACAACTTCTGTCAAATTTGAAGAAATGAGCTATGACTGGGGTAAGTTGAAAGAAGGAGATAAAATGACCCACATTTTTAAGTTTAAAAATACGGGTAATGAAGACCTTATTATCAGCGATGCTCGTGGTAGCTGCGGTTGCACAGTCCCTGAATGGCCTAAAGAACCCATCAAAGCGGGTAAAGGTGGAGAAATTAAAGTTATTTTTGATTCTGCTCACAAAGCAGGTCCACAAAGTAAAACCGTTACTATTACTGCTAATACCGACCCATCGAGTATTGTTTTGATGATAAAAGGTATCGTTGATGCTAAAGAAGAAGCTAAGACTAACTAATTAAAGGAGGGTATAGTTTTTAGTTTAGAGTATGTAGAATGACAACCCGCTGAATATCACTGGGTTAATGCTCTAAACACTGCAAACTAAAAACGACATCCTACTTAGCCGTTAAACTCTCTGTATATTTTTCAAAAAAAGCTGTTTCATGAGTTATATACTTGTGAAACAGCTTTTTTTTATTTAAAAGCTTTCACAATCTACTTTTTTTTTAAAATTTGACTAATTTCAGACCTCAATTATTATTTTATTGAATCACAACCTATTTATGACGTCACAACTATCTCCTCTGCTTATCCTGTTCATTATTGTCGGCTATTTTATGATGCTGATACTGATCTCTTACTTCACCAGCCGAGGGTCGTCCGATAACCACTCTTTTTTTCTGGCAAAACGACAATCGCCGTGGTACTTAATTGCTATCGGTATGATTGGCACGTCCATATCGGGGGTGACTTTCATCTCCGTACCGGGTTGGGTGGAGGCTCGTTCGATGTCGTATATGCAAACCGTGATGGGTTTTTTGTTGGGTTACATGGTTATCGCTTTTGTTTTGATGCCGATGTACTACAAATTAAACCTCATTTCTATATATACTTATCTTGAAAAAAGGTTCGGGGCGGCATCTTACAAAACAGGTTCTGCGTTTTTCTTGTTGTCGCGAACGGTAGGTTCGGGGTTTCGATTGTATTTGGCGGCTATGGTCATGCACCAATTTGTAACAGCACCGTTCGGAATTCCTTTTTGGTTGACTGTTGCCATCATTATTGGGCTTATTTGGTCATATACTTTCAAAGGTGGGGTAAAAACCATCATTTGGACAGATTTAATTCAAACGTTGTGTCTTATTCTGGCACTGGTCATGACGCTTTCAATGGTGGGTGATAGATTGGGATTGGACTTTGCGGGTATTATTCGAACGGTTCAAGAATCGCCAAAATCACAAATCTTTTTCTTTGAAAATGGTTGGAGCGATGCCAAAAATTTTTTCAAACAATTCCTTGCCGGTGCGAGTATCTGTATCGTTATGTCCGGACTTGACCAAGACATTATGCAGAAAAATCTCACGGTCAAAACATTGAAAGGCGCCCAAATCAACATGGTGAGTTATGGTGCCTTGTTAGCTTTTATCAATTTCCTGTTTTTGACTTTGGGTATTTTGCTGTTTATGTACGCTAAGCAAAACAATATTGCTATCCCAATTGTGAATGGCACGCCAAGAACGGATCTTTTGTTTCCAACAATTGCGCTCAATTATTCGACACCTTTGATTGGTTTTTTGTTCTTTTTGGGTATTCTCGCTTCCACATATGCGAGTGCAGATTCTGCCTTAACTTCTCTGACAACCGCTTTCTGCATTGATTTTTTAGGCTTTCAAAAAAATGAAAAGCAAGAAGACAAGTCGCATAAAACCCGAACGCTTGTGCATCTGGGGTTTTCCGTTTTATTGTTTGTTATTATCATTATTTTTTATATTATCAACGACTCTTCCGTTATTGAAGCCATTTATAAAGCTGCCAGTTTCACTTATGGGCCTCTCTTAGGGCTTTTTGCCTTTGGTTTTTTGACAAAGAAAAAAATAAAAGACCATTTAGCGCCCTATATCTGTATAGTTTCACCGATATTGACGTATATCATCAATGACAATTCGGTGGCATGGTTCAATGGCTATAAGTTTGATTTTGAATTGTTGATTTTGAATGGCTTGATTACTTTTTTGGGTCTCTGGGCTATTTCTACGAAAGAAAAATTGGAAGATTTTCATTGAAGAATAGTTTAAGAGTTTTATAATGAAATAAGCCATTAACTGTTACAACTTACAACTCTACATCATTTCATCTAACACGAATTACTCTAATTGAAACACGAATTACACTCAATTAAGATAGCCAAACAGTAGCAAAATTGCCCTTTGGGGCAATCTATCTGAATCAACACATAATTGGGTGAAATTCGTGTTTCAATTGGAGCAATTCGTGTTGAATTAAAATTTTGGGGTCTAAAAAATGCTTATATGAATAGTTACCCAACCATAGAAAAATATTACGATAAAACCCGTTTTGACTACCGCTATGTGTGGAACAGTCGGAACACACACGCGCTGCATTTCGGCTATTACGATGAAACAGCGACCAGACACTTTGATGCGGTAGCGAATATGAACCGCGTGCTGTCTGAGTTGGCTCAAATTCAACCGGGTGAGCGGGTTTTAGATGCCGGATGTGGCGTCGGTGGTTCGTGTATTTGGTTGACTCAGCAAAAGGGAGTGGAGTGCGTCGGGGTTTCATTAGTAGAAAGCCATATCAAAGATGCGGTGGAGAATGTGAAAAAACTCGATTTATCGGATAAAATTTCGTTTTTGAAAGCTGATTTTTGCCATATTCCTTTACCCGATGAGCGTTTTGATGTGGTTTGGGCAATCGAAAGTCAGTGTCATGCAGTGGATAAAGCTGATTTTTATAAAGAAGCCTACCGCCTTTTGAAAAAAGGTGGACGGTTAGTGGTGGCAGATTATTTCAGAATAAAAAGACCCTTTGATACTGAGGGGGGGGAGATTTTACTAAAAAATTGGCTCAACCGTTGGGCAATTGAAGATTTGGATACCGCGGATGAACATCAACAAAACGCTGAAAAACAAGGTTTTACCAATTTTGCTGTTCGCAATATCAATCCGAATGTGCGCCGTTCGTTGCTCAATGCGTATGAACATTCGGAAAAATGGCTGGGTTTGGCAAAAATTCTGAACAAAATAGGCATTGTGTCATCCGTTCAGGTAGGCAATGTTTTAGGCACTATCAGCCAATTCAAAGCGTGGGATGCCGGATTGTGGTATTATGGTTTGGTATTTTGTGAGAAGAAGTAGTTAGTAGTCAGTTGATGAGTAGTCAGTAGTTAGTTTTTTTGAGACGTTGAAAGATGGCGGTAAAGGATAGTTATGAGTCCAGCGGACTCATACGGTTGTAGAACTTAAATCACTCTTTTTTCAAATAAATCAATCAATGTTGTGTTGAGATTGGTGATAGCTTCTTTCATTTTCCAATTATCGCGGTTGCGCGGCTCTACGTAGTTGGAAATGGCTCTTATTTCGGCGAATAAAATGCCTTTATCCAAAGGTGTTGTGTGGTCAACGGACTGGCAGGCTTGAAAAAAAGCGGCGCCTTCCATTGTTTCTATATCCACTTGATACTTTTTCAAAATGGCTTCAATGCTATTGGTTGTGCCGTGCACTTTATTGACGGTCAATCCTTTCACCCGTTTGACTTGTGGCAGTGTCAAAGGTTTATTATTGACCAATTTATCTTGATAAAAGGGTTTGGTATTTTTTTCCATCAAGCCCAATTCAAACATATCCGTGAATCTGCCGTCGGCTTCCTCGACGCCTAAATCGCCATATTGCTCGCTCATCACTTGCACAACATCCCCCCTCAGTATATCGCGGTTGAAGCTACCCGCAACGCCGACATTAATAGCCCAATCGTATTTTTTTCGGGTCAACGTTTTGCCCACTTCCAAAGCCGTATTGGCAATACCAACGCCGGTGACGATGACGTCAATTTCGTAACCATTTTGACCGAATAACGGGTTGTACTTTTGGGCGGCACTTTGCTTCAAAAATTCTAAAAAAGGTTGAATCTCGAAGGTAGTGGCAGAGACGATTAATACTTTTTTCATGATGATATTGAGATTTCAAATAGCACATTTTACAACACAAAGGTATTCATTTTTTTAAAAAATAGTTAATACTCAATGAAGGTGTTACGCCTAAAACGGAATGGCTGGACACCGCAACATCCACATTGAGAATCTGAGAAACACAATAACCCAAACCAAAAGCTATTTTTATGGGTTGCGTCTCAAAACCACCCCGAAAAGCCATTTTTTCGACGGGTTTATATTCCAAGCCAAACCGGAAAGCAGCGGGGTAGGAGAGGTCTTTTTTTACTTCAGTACTCATTAAAACGAGATTATTAACGCGATAGGATAGCCCTAATCGAAATATGGATGAGGCAGTTGTAGAAGGCACATTCGCCAAATTATTAGCATCATTCGATTGAGTGGGAATGGGATTTTGCGCGTGAAAACCGACGTAAAAGTCTTTGAAAATTAAAGTGTTAAAACCAATATCGAAACCTATCACGCCTTTTGAACCATAAGAATTAATGCTATAATGCGCGTATTTTAAACCAATACCGGCGTCTAATTTGTCAGAAAATCGGCGGGCATATGAGACGCCGAGTGTATTCTCTCTTAAGTTTTCAAAACCTAAATGATTGAGCAATAAGCCAAATGTACCTGATAAACTGGGAATAACAGCCCCTACTGTTAGTGGTTTTAAATCATTCACCCCATACAACCAAGCCGATTGCAGAATGAAAGATGTCTTTTTTGTTCCCATTAATCCGGCTGGATTGCTCATTAAAGATTGTTCGTCGCGTAAGGCGACACTCGCATTGCCCATGCTTTGGTAGCGGCTGCTGATGAAATGAGTATTGATTTGACACATTCCCTGAAAAGGAAGTGAACCCATAAACAAGAAGGTAAGCATGAAAAAACCGACTATACTGCCCAAAGGGCTCCTTTTGGAGAGGGGGGTATGTAACACGCCAAAGTGAAGGGTTTTGTGAGTTTTTGCAATAAATGTTCGTTTGTAATAGAACCCGTGCCACCGCTCGGGAGCGGTGACACGGATGAAAAACTAAAATCTCGCTGAAACACCGCCTAAGATATTCAAACCAAAGGTCGGATAATTTTGCCAACGTTCTCTTTTCAAATTCAAAAGATTGTTAGCATCGAGGAAAACGCCTATGTTTTTGGTGAAAAACAACTCACCACCCACACTCAAATCAAAAAGAGGATTCAAACGGTCGGCTTCTTTTTTAGCGTTGATGTAGTTGACCCCGTTTTGCGCAAACAAAGAGGCTTTTAGATTGGCTAACATATTGGATTTGGTATCTTCAAATACTTTGTATTTAGCGTATACATTTAAGTCCAATGAAGGCAAACCCCATGCCGCGGCTTGTTTTTTAGCGGTGTAAATATTCTGGCTGATGGTTCCGGTCAACTCCAAATTTTCAATAACATTCAGGGTAATAGCGCCGCGAATATTGAAGATTTTGACGGTATCATACAGAACATTGAATCGACGTTTCAAATCAGTAGTATCAGACAAAAACAAAGCGAGGTTTTTGTTATTGCTCCACCCGGCTTGCACCGAATAGTCGAATGAACTCACACTGCCTTTCACACCACCATAAATTTCATCGACTTCGGTATTTTTAATCTTCTGACGAGAGAAGATGTAAGGATTGTATTTCACGAGATTGCGGTAGCTGTTTTTGGTCAAATCGCCTTTCCAACCCGCAAAAATACCTAATTTACTGCCCGCAAGATTCAACGTGGCTTCTATATCGGGTTTCGGGTAAAAAATATCCGCACTGGAAATCAAATTGGCGCCAATTTTAACGCTATAAACGCTGCCTTTGAACGTGAAACTCGGTTGCAAATAGATGTTATTCAAGGTTTGTTTTTTACCATTATCGGTAGTATCTAAGCCCGTAAAATCGGTCCGCAAAACCAAACTGAGCGGATGCTTCTCGTTGAACCATTTGGTTGCTTCGGCGCGGATATTAAAGTCCGTTTCTTTACTCGAATAATTATCGCCGAGGCTATAGAAATTCAGACCCAAGCCATAATTGAAATCCGCCACGGTGCGAGCAGAATTGTAGGCTTTAACGGAGGCACCGAAAATACCGATGGATTGTTTCACCTGTTCGCGGGTGAAAGAGGAGTCGCTGACAGCATTGTAGCCATAATAATGATTAACATTGCTGTTATTGAACAATTTTGCGTCAACAGCTATCCCTGCACGGGCATAGAAAGTACCGGTCGCTTCCAAATCTGTTTTTGAAAACCGTTGGTTTTCAATCTTTTTATCCTCTGCTGAATGGTGTTTGGCACTCAAACCAATCAAATATTGCTTGGGGTCACCAAAACGGTATGCACCCTCTCCATAAGGGGAATTCGGAAAACCATATCCGGCTTTCACATACCCGTTATACTGAGGGGGTAGCTTTTGCTGTGGTAAACCAATCGGGCGCATCCGTGGCGGTTGATAATCAACTGCCAATACCTTATTTGGCACGTTGTAAGTTTGCGCCTTGGTCGTAGTATCAATCGGGGGTAGTACCGGATTAACATTCACTTTTTCAGATTCGAGCAACTTGGCATCGAAATTTTTAATGACGTCTTGTGATTGATCCGGAACAACGCCTCCCTGTTGAGCCATTGTTTTTCCGAGTGCCACAGAGGTTAAAATTATTAGGATATTTATTATTTTTCTCATATAATTCAATCGATTTTGAATGCTTGTTTTTGAATTCTTGGTGGTTTTTTTTTTGAATTAGGAATCAGGAATTAGGAATTATTAATTATTAATTTTTCAACTCCTAATTTCTAATTTTTAATTCCTAATTAATCAATCAGTTTCCATCACTTTTATCTAAATCAATTAAGTTGCTGTTTTGTGGTTTGATACGGCTTTTTTGATTTTCTTTTTTCTCAAGGTTTGAAAGTTTTGCTTTAGCTTCTGCGACAATTTCAGGGAATTCTTTAACCCCTTCAATAACAGACTCTAAGGCAGCTCGAGCGCTGAATAAGTCATTTTTTTCAGCGTAAATATCCGCTTGTAAGATAATACATTTAGCCGCCCAAAATACAAAAGGATTGTTTTGTGAAGCCCTGTCAGCTTTATTGAGTGCCACATCTAAATTGCGTTTTTTATAATCTACCAAGGCATCCATGTAGCGTGCTTCTGCGGTTTGCTCGTCATTAGCACCATTTTGGATAGTTTTTTGGAAAGCAGCTTGTGCTTTATCCAATTCATTCCTATCGAAAGAGATTTTACCCAAATAAAAACCGGCAGTAGCAATCTGATCTTTAGTCGCCATTGTACTGTTCATTACTTTTGAAGCAAATTCATAGACAGCATCCGGTTTATTTAAACGGTAGGCAGAACGCATAGCGCCTAATTCAGCATCAAAACGTTTATCATCCGTTGCGGCGGATTTTTCCATTTTGACATACAAGTCATATGATTTTGTAAAATCTTTTTTATAATTATAAGCAATTAACGCAGCTTTTTCCACGGATTTCGCATAATATTTTGAAGGTCCTTTCAATACAATTGCTTCGTAATCAGTAAAAGCTTCGTCAAATTGCTTAGTTGCTGCGTATGATTCAGCTCTGAAAAAATAAGCATTCAGGGTGTTGGCAGAATTCGGAAAACGGCTCAGATAATTAGTGAAATTGGTGATGGCTTTTTCATAATTACCTTGTTCATACTGCACTTCAGCAGCGCGATAACTAATATTGTCTTTCTCCATATTATCCACGTTGTAACCCGGAATGGTTTGGAGAAAAGCAAAATATTCGTCCGGTTTGCCTAAATCATTCACATAAATATCTTGTAAACGCTCAAGAGAGGCTTTAGCATCAGCCGGAGAAGGGTTGTTGTAGAAAACTTGCTTATAATATGAAATGGCCGCCTCATTGTTACCTTTGTTTTGAGCAATCAAACCAAGACGTAAAAGCGCTTGCACAATCAAATCAGTCCTATCCTTATAGTTGGTAACCAAACGCATAAAAACCTCTTGTGCCTTATCCAATTGATTCAAATTTTGGTAAGTGATACCTGCTTCGAGTAAAGACGGAGCGGCATATTCTGAGCTGGGATAACTGTTAGCTAATTTTTCAAGCGAAATCAGTTTTTCAACATTATTGCCTTTCAAACCTTGAATGACCCCTTTTTGGTACAATGCATACACAAAACCCGAATAACTTTTGCTTACTGCTTCGTCATAATAGCGCAAAGCATCATCATATTTGTTGCGTTTAAAATAACAATCTCCTAAACGCAAAGTCGCATCACCTAAAATTTTGGTTTTAATATTCTCATTGGTAATTAAATTGTATTCTTTTTTAATGCCTGAAACACATTCTTGAAAATATCCTAAAGCCGTTTGGTAGTTTTTTTGACGCAAATAATTATAACCTTGAATATAGTTAGCCAAATAAATCGAAGATTCTGACGGCAAACTAACCAGTGTTTTAGCAACTGCTAAAAAATTACCCATGTATCGTTGGCTGTTAGGATAGTCTTTTTGAGTGAAAGCAATATCTCCTAACCAATAATTGGCACTTGCTTTCGCCACAGGGTCGGGTGCATCAATCAGTGAACGTTCGAAATATAGACGGGCATTGGTCAAATCTCCCGCTTGATAATATTGCATGGCTCGGTATAAATTCGCTTTTTGGAGCGATTCGCGCAATTTTGGCGTTTTATTACCGGTTTGTGAAATCACTTTTACAGCTTGTTCGTAATCTCTCGTTTGCAAAAGCGCTTCACCCAGTAATTGTTGAGCATCATTAAAATATTTGCTGCCCTGCGGTATGGCTTGTAAAGCATCTACGGCCTCTTGAGTTTGTTTCAATTCATAGGTCAATTTGCCGTAATTCCATTGCGACTCCTCCTTTATAGAAGGGTCGAAATTCATACGAGCAGCCGTAGCAAAAGCATTTTTGGAGCGAACTCGATCTCCCAGACGGAGATAGGCATCGCCGAGCAAATACATGCCATGTTGCCCTAATTTGGAATTAGTTCGGTTCAAGTTTTCAAGATTGGGTGCAGCATCTTTGAAATGCCCATTGCGGTGCTGAGAAAACCCCAGTTGATAAAAATCTTCTTCCCGCATAGCGTTATTGCCATCTGCGCCTTCGCTCAAGTATCTTTCAGCTTCTTGATACATCATTTTCTCAAAATATGCCTGTCCCACTAATTGGTTAATTTGCTTGGCATTTTTGATTTTCGGGTCTTCTAAAGCTTGCAAACCGTACCGCAAAACATTATTGTAGTCTTTTTGTGCCGCATAAATCTGAATCAAATTGTAAGGCACATGCTGAGCATATTGCTTTGTGTTTTGGATGCGCTGAAAACTGCGAGCAGCATCTTCCAGATTATTATCAAAAAAAGCACACATACCATAGTAGTAATTCGCTTCGTTATAATATTTGAAATCCGCCAAATCTTTAACTCTTGATAATAAAGCTTTGGCTTGCGGAAATTTCTTTTGTATAAAAAGGGTATAGCCTTTTTTGAAATAAATTTCGTCTCGTTGTGAGGGTGCCAAATCGCCAGGTTCAAGGATATTGTAAAAATCGTAAGCCTTGTCAGGTTTGCCTTGATTGAAGTAAAAATCACCCATTTCAATTGACGCTTGAGCGGCTAAAGGGTCAGGCATATACGTTCGGATGTAATCCAACATCAATTGTTCACCATTAGGCTGACCTGCTCTGACGGCTGATTTGGCGTAATAGAGTTCTGCTTTACCCCTCAATAGGCGTGCTTCGGGTTCAGGAACGGGACGTAATTGCGTGAGCGCAGTATAAAACTCTTGTTGCGCTACGGTGTAAATGCCTTTTTCATAAAAATCCATTCCACGTTTATATGCCAAGTTCGCTTCGGTAAAGACCGTTGTCTGCTGTGCTGATAGTGAAATAGAAGTGATGAAGGCAATCGAAAGGATGAAACTGATTTTTTGTTTCATAGTATTGTCTGGTGAATTTTTTTTTAAATGTACTTAGTTGATTTTTGTTAATAAGCTCATTTTCAACATTTTATCAAGAGTGCTGAAATATACAGGGCAAATTTTAACAATTAAACCTAAAACAACAAATAATATTTCCTTATTGTGCCGAATTTAGAAAAAAATAAAATAAATATTGTTGTTTTGCGCTTTATTGACACCAAAACGTCAATTTTAATTAAAAATTAATTATAGAATGTTAAAAAAATTGAGAATGAATTACATTAGAAAAACAACTGGGTTTGTACTTATTGCTGGAATAATTACCGGGTCATTGATGAGCAGTTGCAATAATGATAAATCCAAAGAAACTACCACACCCACTGAAACCGTTTCTAAACTGCCCGCTAAACCGGTCAAACTTCCTGCTGAAAAAGCTGACAGCGCGGCCAAATTTGTATATTTAACTTTTGATGACGGCCCTCTGCCGGGCAGTGAAGCAGTTAATGCATTGACATTAGAACATAAATTCAAAGCTTCAGTTTTCATCGTTGGCAAGCATACGGGCAATAATCGGACAAGTCTTAGAACTTTACACGATTATCAAAAAAATCCGTATATTGATGTCTGTAATCATTCTTTCACGCATGCGAACAATAACTATGATAAATTTTATAAAATGGCAGATTCGGCGGCAAATGATATTCGCCGCAATCAAACTGAATCGAATATAGACTTAAGAATCGTCCGTTTGCCGGGGCGTCAACTGTGGATGTTACCTGAGCGTGACCTTAACATGAAGGTATCAAGTGCCGCTAAAACAGCCGAATTGCTCAAAATAGATAGTTTTAAAATCATCGGGTGGGATATTGAATGGGCAAGCAAAGGCTCTACCCCAAAAGAAACACCGGAAGATATGATCGCTAAAATTGATGACCTTTTCAAAAAAGATATGACTTTTACCCGCAATCATCTGGTTGTTTTATCCCATGACCCTATGTTCCAAAAACCGGAAGGACAAGCGGCTTTGGTTAAGTTGGTGGAACTGATAAGGGCGAGAGGGTATGTTATAGAAAATATAAGACATTATCCCGATAAGGATATCGCTGAATAAAAACGCAAATAATGATAACCATAAAAATCAAATCAAACAACGAAGAGGTTTATATTCTCCAAAAATTGCTTCGAAAAGTAGGCTATACTACGGTTGTTGATGGTGAATTTGGAACCAAAACCGATAAAGCTGTGCGGGATTTTCAGTTCTCGCACAGCTTAATTGCCGACGGCATCGTGGGATTTCGGACTTGGGATCTTCTCTTTGCTAAAGCTTTCAGAGCGGGAGAAGAAATATTGGGTACCGATATTTATCAACATGACGCAACCAGCGACGATGCGTTTTGGAGTGAGTTGCGGGAAAAATTTCACTTTTGCTTTGTTAAAGCCTCTGAAGGCGCTACTTTTTCTGATCCGAGATTTTTGGATCATATGAAACGCCTTAAATCCTACCGCATACTGAGGGGAGGGTATCATTTCTTCCGAATGTTGAATAATGACGTGGATAGCCAGATTCAAAACTTCCTTGATGCGGGTGTTGATTATCGTGAAAAAGGCATGTTACCACCCGTATTAGATGTTGAACCCACCAGTGATGAATGGAAAAATTATTCAATACTCACTGAAAACAGAGTTGCGATTGCAAAAAGGTTAAAAAAATGGTTAACTGTCGTGGAAAAAAATACCGGTAAGAAACCTATTATTTATACGTCAAAACAAATTTGGGATAATATTCTGAAAGCACCTTCCGGTTTTGGGCAATATCCGCTCTGGTTAGCCAATTATACTGAGGGGGTCACCAAACCGGATCTACCAACGGGTTGGACTAATTATACCTTCTGGCAATTCACTGAAAATGGTATCATCGGAGAGAACGATGGTTTTGATCTCAATCGTCTGAATATATCTTATCGTGATTTGTTGAAAATGGCGGGGTATTGAGTGGATTGTTATAGTTTGCAAACAGCTATCTAACATTCCACTCAATCTACCACCTAATCAATGCTGAACCCCAAGTAAAACCGCTGCCAAAAGCGGCTAAACAGACCAAGTCGCCTTCTTTGATTTTTCCGGCTTCCCACGCTTCGCAAAGGGCTATGGGTACAGATGCGGCAGTCGTATTACCATATTTTTGGATATTATTCCAGACTTGATCATCGCGCAGACGCAACGTCCTTTGCACAAACTGACTGATGCGCAGATTGGCTTGATGAGGTATCAACATATTGATATCCGCCGGTGTCAGTCCTTGTTCTTTCAAAGCTTCCATAATCACTTCCGGAAATTTCACCACAGCTGTTTTAAAAACGAGCTGCCCTTCCATATTTGGGAACAATTGCGCATTATCCATCATGTGTTGAGTGATAAACATGCCGCCGAAAGTATCTTCAGGAGGGTAGCCATAATCTACTTCTTCGCCCAATTTTTTAGCGTGATAACCACCATGTGCACCCGGATTGATATAAGCAAGCTTCTCAGCTTCGGTGCCGTTGGAGTGCAATTTGGTCGTCAAAATGCCTTGTTCAGGGTTTTGGGTAGGTTGAATAACGACTGCCCCCGCACCGTCACCAAATATAACTGTCACATTGCGCCCACGGGTCGTAAAATCCAAGCCCATAGAATGCATTTCAGCTCCAACCACCAGTATATTTTTATACATCCCCGTTTTGACAAATTGGTCTGCAATAGATAAAGCATACACAAAGCCGGAACATTGGTTTCGGATGTCCAAAGCACCCATTTCTTTGTGGGTAATCCCCAATTCACGTTGCAACAACACGCCACAACCCGGAAAATAATAATCCGGACTTAAAGTCGCAAATATGATAAAATCTATATCTTCTTTAGAGATGCCGGCGCGTTCGATGGCAATTTCAGAAGCCCGAGCACCCATTGTCGTGGTCGTTTCTTCGTGTTTTTTGCCATATCGCCTTTCTTTAATCCCTGTGCGTTCTTGTATCCACTCGTCGTTTGTATCCATAACCTCCGAAAGATCGTTATTGGTGACCACTCTTTCCGGCAGATATTTGCCTATTCCTGCTATTTTTGACCGAATCATATGTATAAAATTTGGTTGCCTTTTTGAATGTTCTTGAAATATTTTAAAACAAAGGTGAAAAATAAGTATAATTACTCGAACCAACCATGATTCTTTTCATAAATTTGTTCTTTGCTGGGTAATCGTTATTTGATTAGACGAGTAACGAATATACGATTAGACGAATAACAAATAACTAACGTGAAAATCAACATCAACAATACCGAACAGGCTGAACGGCCGCCTTTGAGTGTCATTTGGATATATGCTTGTGGGCAATTGGGTTGGTCTTTGGCAAGTTACGGCATTGGCAGTTTATTGAGTTATTTTTATTTACCGCCTGAGGAAGCCGGTTCAAAAGCATTGTTCCCGAATTTTATACCCCAAGCCACGGTTTTAGGCTTAACTCTCATCGGGGTAATTGGTTTTGGGGGGCGTTTTTTTGATGCTTTAATTGACCCTTTGATTGCCAATATTTCAGATAAATCAGCCCATCGTTTGGGGAAACGCAAGCTTTTCATGGCAATTGCCGCCTTTCCTTTAGCTTTAATGACTTTTTTGATTTTTTATCCTTTATCCGATACTGTCGGTTGGATGAATTCCGCTTGGTTGGCCATCACAGTTTTTCTGTATTATGTTTTTTTTGCCATGTATGTCATTCCTTATTCTGCCTTGATTTCAGAATTGGGTCATGTGAAAGAAGACCGATTGAAAATTTCGACCATTATATCTGTTACATGGGCAATAGGCTTTCTCATGGGCAATGCAACACCGGCATTACAGGGCATTTTGGAGTCTAATGGCTACCCCTCAGTACAAGCCTTTCAAATGACGGTTGGATTTTTTTCGGTGGTGGCGTTGGTGTTTATGTTGATTCCCGTTTTTTTCTTGGATGAAAAACGCTATACCGTACAAGGTGAAGCCCATAAAAATTTTTTCCATTCGTTGACATCGGTTTTCAAAAATCGCAATTTCAAATATTTTTCCATTGCATATATGCTGTATTGGTTGGCGCTCACATTCATTCAAGCCGGTATAATATTTTATGTCACCGTTTTGATGAGCTTAGATAAAAGTATGGCAACTCTTTTTGGTGTAGTGAGTTTCTTTTTAAGTTTTTTGTTCTATCCATTGATGGGTATTTTTGAAAAGAAAATAGGCAAAAAACGCACCTTAATATATGCTTTTTGGGTTTTTTGTTTCATTTTTGCTGTTGTTATTTTGCCGATTCCGACTGTAACCCGTTTTTGGATTGTCTCTATTTTAGCCGCTTTTCCATTAGCTGCTTTTGGCATTTTACCCAACACTATTGTAGCAGATATTGTGCATGAAAACGACATACAGACGGGTAAAAATCAAGCGGGTATGTTCTATGCGATGGCTGCCTTCATGATGAAAGTCGGTGTTTCATTAGCCAATCTGATTTTTCCGTCGCTCTTGATTTTGGGAAAAAGTGTTGACAATCCTTTGGGTGTTCAATTGAGCGTAGTGGCTGCCCTCATTTTCTGCCTATTGGGCTTTTTGGTTTTTACACAATATGATAAAGATAAGTAGTTTTTAGTGCTTCTAAACACTAAACACTAAAAACTACACACTAAACACTGCTTTACGGCACTTATCACTGCAATATTTCACTTCTGCCCACACTTTTTCCCATTTTTTTCGCCAAGTAAAAGGGCGTTGGCAGGTCACACAAATCTTGGTCGGTAAGTCTGATTTTTTCTTTTGTTTCGGCATAAAGGTCTATTTTTGTTGTCCATTTAAAAACACTGTTTAAACATGTTTTTCTGTGATTGGTTTAATCAATGTTGTAGATTCATTTATCATTCATCATTCACCATTCGATTGTCACTATGATTTATTGCCCAAAATGTCACACACAACTTGTAGAAAACGCTAAATATTGCCACCAATGCGGGAGCAATATCGACATTCCTTTAGCCGATTGTCCCTCGTGTCAGAAAAAAAATCCTGCCGATGTGTCCTTCTGTTACAGTTGTGGACACTCCATGCAAATTATGGAATTGTCTTCTCCAAAATACCAATCGGTCAAAAGCCGGTATCAATTTGACTACATAATGGGCTTAGAAGACCAAATCAAAAGTCTTTTTTTTGAAGAATTAAAACGCTTGGCAATGAACATTTCATCCAAGCTGATTGATGATTATTTAATGTCTTTTTATACCAAAGGCTTTGCTCAAACCGTTGATTTAAGGGCTAAACAATTAGCGGAATCGTACGCTGCAATGTCTCGAAACAACATTCCCGTTTTGAAACTTGAAAAAGATTTGGAAATGGCGGTGAATAGTTTGGCACTCTATCATATTATCTATAATTGTAAAGACATCAATCCTTTTCATATTCCCGAAAAAATTTTGCGCTATGAAAAAGTGCACCGTGGCTCCGTGGATTTGAAGCAAATGATAATGGATTATTTGGAATTTGAGACTGAAAAAGAGCGCGTTTTTACCGATTTTGTTTCGATGTCGACTGAAACGATGCAAAATGCGGCTAAAAACTTTCTGTATCCGGCAAAAGGAGAGTTCATTTATTTTATCAGTGACCAAACGGTGAGTGCCAACGGCAAAGAGGGTTTTGCCATGACGGAGTTTGCCATTTATTGGAAAGCCCCTTTGGATAAGCCCCAAAAAGTCTATTATCACCATTTAGCGCGTTTGGAAACGCATAAAGATTGGATAAAAATTAATACGCGCTTTTTTAATGTGTCACCTTCTTTGAACAACAAAATGCTTTTGCTTTTGGAAAAATTGAGGGATGTTTATGCTGTTTAATTAAAAACACAAACTATGATAAAATTTCATTTTACCATATTCTACTTTTTTTTAATCTCAATATTAGCCGCTCAACCATTGTCACGCTTGACTATTGACTTTCAAAACATGGCTGGGACGGTCTATAAAATGCCATTAGCGGGAGGTTTGAATTGCCCTCAATTCAGCTCGGTGGACATCAACAACGACGGCAAACAGGACATTTTTATTTTTGATCGAATTGGCAACGTGCGCTTGACTTTTTTGAATAATGGAACCGGCTTTGACTATACCCCTCAGTATAACGCCAATTTTCCGGAACTAAACGATTGGGCCTTGTTGCGTGATTTTAATGGCGATGGCATAGCCGATATTTTCACCTTCAACAATGGCGCGATTTCCGGTATTCGCATCTTTAAAGGCAAAATGGTGAATAACCAAATCGCTTTTGACCGCCTCAATTTTGCTTCTAACGGCAATATTTTGAGCTACCCTTTAAGCAATGGGATAAAAACAAATTTATATGTCAATAATGTGGATATTCCTGCTATTGATGATATTGATGGCGATGGCGATTTGGATATTTTATCTTTTGAAGTGGGCGGCGGGCATGTTTATTTTTATAAAAATTTGTCGGTCGAAAGAGGCTTTAAAAAAGACAGTTTAATATATGAATTATCTGACAATTGTTGGGGGCGTTTTTTAGATAATGGTTTTCAACCTTCCGTTAAATTAGGAAGTCCGGATGCGTGTGCCAACAGCCTAAAAGGCGATTTAGAACTCGTTATAAGGCATCCTGGAGCGTCATTAATGACTTTCGATAGAGACAATGACGGCGACAAAGACCTCCTTATAGGCAGTGTTTCATTCGATAATTTGTCTGAATTGACCAATGGCGGAACGGCTCAAAACGCGTGGATGAGCCAGCAAGACAATCGTTTTCCGGCTAATACTGAGGGGGTTAATTTGCCCAGTTTTCCAGCCGCATATTACTTAGATTTTGACAATGACGGCAAAAAAGATATGGTCGTTTCACCCAGTTCGACCAGTTTTATTGAAAATTACAATGTCTCATGGTTTTATAAAAATACCGGAACGAATCAAATTCCGGAGTTTCAACTTCAACGAAAAGATTTTCTGGTTAACGAGATGATTGATTTGGGTTTGGGGGCTAATCCGGCTTTTGTGGATGTTGATGCTGATGGCTTATTGGATTTGATTGTCGGAAACAATTCTTTTTTTCAACCTTTTAATGGTCGGGATTCAAGGCTTTTTTATTACAAAAACATAGGTACGCGGACACTGCCAAAATACAAATTGGTGGATGATAATTGGTTGAATTTCAAGGCTTTATCCAATATCGACGTCACTAATTTTTCACCCGCTTTTGGGGATATGGATGGCGACGGTGATGTAGATCTGTTAGTCGGCGAAGATAGCGGGACGTTGATATTTGTGGAGAATAAAGCCGGTGCTAACCGACCCCTCAGTATGGACAGCCCGCAAAGCAATTGGAAAAGTTTGCAAGCCGGTTCGTCCTGCAAACCACAAATAGTTGACCTTAACCGCGATGGTTTGCCCGACATTGTGACCGGTACTCGAAGCGGTAATTTGCGCTATTTTCAAAACACGGGCACCGGGTCGCAA
>JANPGW010000264.1:0-8172 GCA_031424115.1 Saprospiraceae bacterium
TTGAGATACCGTGCCACTGATGGTATCGGTGAATATTTTTTCGCACCCTGCTTTTTCGAGCGCGTCTTTTTGTAAGTCCGGGTTTTGGTCAAAGGTAGAAACCCGCGCGTAGCCTATGAGCATAATGGTCAAAAGTTAAGAAACTTAAATAAGAGCGAAGATACTTAACATTGATTGTTTAACATCGTTTTTTAACCTTTAATTTGGCTAAAAAAGGGTGAAAAATGGGTAAAAAATCAAGGTGGGGGAATAGTAAAGAAAACGACCGTTTTCTTTACTATTACATTATAGGCATCTATTTGATGAAAACCCATTCAATACACTTAAAGTGTAATTTTTATTATGGTTAATATACTGACTTTCATTTGATAATTACTGTTGTCTAAACGTTCCTTTTTACGATAATTTTTTGTGATGCCAAAAGAAAGAAGTAATATTTTTTGTCTCAACATCTATTCAGATAATAAAAAAACAAGCCCCTCAATATAGAAGGAGCTTGTTTTTGAGACGGAATTAGTAATTCTGTCTCATTAAGGTCGATAGTTAAATTAAGCAACAAATTTAGGAATCTCAGGCATTCTGATTTGTATAATTATGGCAGAAATAATTGTTAATACGCCTATCAATACGATGGCATATTGAATACCAAAAATATCAGCCGTCACACCTGAAATAATCGCTCCCAAAGCATAGCCCAAATCTCGCCAAAGTCGGAATGTCCCTATACTTTCTGCTCGTTGACTCGGGTTTGTCACTTGTGCAATCGTTGATAAAAATGTTGGATAAACTAACGCTGTTCCCATACCCAAGAGTGCAGAAAGTAAAGCTAAACTTATAAAATCATTCATTAAAGGCAATAAAACAATAGCAATCCCTTGTAAAAACATACCCCAAAAAAGCATTTTCTTTTTAGACAAAATATCTGATAATTTTCCTGTTACCAATTGCCCGATGCCCCAAACTGTCGGATAAATGGCTGTAATAATACCGATATTCTGATTGTTAAAGTGTAATTGCAATAATAAAATAGGGAGTAAACCCCAAATCATACCGTCATTCAAATTATTGACAAGTCCTGCTTGTGTAACCGAACTCAATGTTTTATCGGTGAAAGTGGTTGTCCAAAAAATGTTTTCTGCTTTTACAACTATCGAAGTTTTTGCTTCTTGTGAAACAAAATGCTTTGTATCTTTTACCCAAATCAAAGTTAATAAAAGCCCAAAAACGGACATCGCAATACCAATATAAAATGGATAAGGTCGAATACCGTAATGTTGTGCAATATAACCCGTCAAAAAGGCGACAATACCGACGGCTAAATAGCCCGCAAACTCATTGATGCCCATTGCCAAACCCCGTTGTTTTTCACCGACTAAATCCATTTTCATGACGACGGTACTACTCCAAGTAAGCCCTTGGCTTATGCCGAGTAAAACATTAGCAACGACAATCCACGCCCAACTATTGGCATAAATTAATAAAATTGGTATCGGTAATGCGACTATCCAACCGATGATTAACAGGTTTCTTCGCCCTATTTTATTGGCTAATCGCCCTGTAAAGTAATTTGCAATGGCTTTGGTAATGCCAAAAGCCACGATGAAAGATAGAATAGCCGATTTGGAGGATAAGCCAAATTCTATTTCTGCTAACTGTGGAATGATGGAGCGTTCTAAACCGACCATGCCACCCACAAAGGCATTAACAATCACTAATAAAGTGAATTGTTGCCAATTTTCTTTAAGCCCTAATTTAGCTGTATTGCTTGTCATGGGATTAATTTATGAATAGTAAATGAAAGAAGATTTAATGTATCAATGCTACCAAAATGTTCACCTTTTTCAAAATCACCTTCATTTTGAGCCATAGTATTTGTCAAATGTGCGAAGCAAACAATGTTTTTTTGTTTAGTTTCAGCAAAGGCATAAAGTGCAGATGCTTCCATTTCAACACAGGTCACGCCTTCTTTTCCCATAGCGGAAATAGCCGTTTGTGTTTCTCGATAAGGCGCATCGGTTGTCCAACTTTTAGCTTCAAAATATGGGCAATTGACAGATGTAAGGTTGTGAGATAGTTTTTCTCGGAAGTTCGGACTCAAACAAGCAAGCCTTTCTTTTGGCAGATAATGATAACTTGTGCCTTCGTCTCGCACGGATTCGGTGATTAAAGCAAACCTTTTATTATTGGACGGTTGATTTATGATGCCTGCTGAAGTCACGCTGATAAGATATTCGCAACCCGAAACAAACAACTGTTCAGCGACTAAAACAGCATAAGAAGAGCCGACAATGCAAGGAATAATACCGATTTCAAGACCTTCTATTTTAAAACTATACAATTTAGAATGGTAACAAGCCCAGCAAGTATTAAGAGATGATTTACCTGTTTTTAAAAGATAGTCCGCCAAATCTCCGTCGGGGTCTAAAACACAAATGGCAGGAACGTTACATTCAGAAATGGATTTTTGCCTTCGGGCTTCTCTCAATAAGTTTTCGGGCAGAAATACTGAAAGGGTGTTGTAATCCTTATTTGACATCAAAGGAATATTGAAATCTTCTGTCATAAATACTTTTTTTAAAACGTTAAAACCTTATCACTGTCAACAATCCAGTTAGTCAATTCAGACATGGAACTCATTTCAGTCCCTTCAATGAGCGTCATATTTTTTAAGCCTCTGGCATCCGCACAACTGCCACATAATTTCACTTTTGCGCCTTTGCTAATGGATATTTTCAACATTCTTTCAATGCTATAATAACCATTTGGGACAGCTTGATTGCTGATGGCGCACGTCACCGCATCTGCCAAAAGGAATATCCGCACTTCTACGGTTTCATGTTCTTTGCCGAGTTGGTTGGCTATGCGTAAAGCATTGTAGGCTTTTTCTGTACCATAAGTACCGTCGTTGATAATGATTAATATTTTCATAATTTGTAATTTAATAAATTAAGAAATGGCACATCTATTTGCACCAGCTTCTAAATCAATCGGGTTAATATCGCTAAAATCGCCCTTGATATTTTTCTCAACAATAGAAAGGTAGTTGGCGGGTGTTGGAGGAATACGGTTTAAAATGGTATCAATAAATTCAACTTCTCCCATTTGTAGCATAGCAATAGATTTAACTTTTCCCAAAGTTGTTTGAATAGGAATATTGTCAAATTCTACGGGTTGGCTTGTGTGCGAAGGCATAATAATCATATCATCATCGAAAGTCAATAATTTTTGAAGCGATTGAAACAAGAGTTTCGACTTTTCTTTGACCCCCTCAGTTGCTTCGTCCCTCGCAATGACATTCGCTTTCAAATCGGGTCGCCCAACGCCATTTGTAAATAGAGTATCGCCTGTTAGCAATACTTTATTGTCAACGTTAAAAGTCGTACTTTCAAACGTATGACCAGAGGTTTTGATGGCTGAAACTTGAATATTGCCGATTTTGAAAACTGTATCATTATTGATATTTTCAAACGCAAATGAAGCATTATTAGGCGTTGGTAGAAATAATTTCGCCTTTGTTTTTTCTGCCAATTGTTTTGACCTTGAAAGGTGGTCGGCGTGCGTATGTGTCTCGATAACATACTTCAAAATAATATCGTTTGCCTTTAAGTATTGTTCATAAACATCTATTTCTAAGGACGCATCTACGACAATTGCCTCTTTATTGGCAATAATCATGTAAGATAAACAGCCTTTCCCTGTCCGCCTAAATTGTACGATTTTGAAATTTTTAAAGTTAATATTAGCCGTATTCCAAGCTAGACTCCATGCTTTCAAGCCTCCTTCTAAGGAATATGTGTCATAACCTTGAATTTGCAAAAGTTTAGCTGCTACTAAACTCATTTTACCACCTGCACAAAAAGTAACAACGGGAACATTTTTATCAAGGTGTAAGCCGTTGAACGCTTCAAAGTTGTTGTTTTTCAACTTATCGTAAGCGTTGAAATGAAGGCTCTGCGGAATAAACCATTCCAAGCGTTCACTCATGGGTCGAATGTCCAATACGTTAACAGGTTTCCCTAATTCTAACCAATTACGCAAGGTATTGGTATTGATTGTTTTTGTTTCTGTCATTGCAAAGAATGTTTTTAAAATTCTCTTCAAAGGTCAAGGCAAAAAAAATAGAATCCTTTTACATTTGTTAAATAATCACTTAACAGATGCTCTAATTCTACTTAAACTGACTTGCGTAATCCCCAAATACGAAGCAATGTATTTCAGAGGCACGCGTTGTAAAACATTAGGCGTTTCGTTCAATAAAGCCTTGTAGCGTTCTTCAGCGGTATGAAATTGAATACTTTCCACCCGATTCACGGTATCCACATAAGCCACTTCAAAGATTTTTCTGAACAAGCGTTCAATTTCAGGGAAGGTATCATACAGTTTGAACAATTCTGTGGCATTGATAGCTATCAACTCTGCATCTTCAATAATTTGAATGGCTTTGCGCGAAGGTCTGCCCGAAAAAAGGCTTTCTACTCGGGCAATAATATTATTTTCAAAGACAAGACATTCGGTTATGTCAATGCCATCTTTGAAATAATAAATACGTGCCGCACCTTTATTGATAAAATAAATCGTTTTGCATGTATGTCCAAAACTCTGCAAATCTTTGTTTTTCTTTATGGTTACAAGGGTAGATATTTCAGAAATGGCATGAATGGCTTTTTCTGAAAGCGGATTGTACTTTTTGAAATAGGTGATGATTGAATCCAATATTAGTTTTATTTATTTTTATGTCAAAATATTCTTAGAATTTCATTTTCTGTATCCTCACAGCATTCAAAATTGCCAATAAAGCCACCCCAACATCTGCAAAAACAGCCTCCCACATAGTAGCCAAACCACCTGCACCGAGTATCAATACAATCGCTTTTACAGCAAAGGCAAGCGTAATATTTTGCCAAACAATACGCTTTGTTTGCTTACCAATATTGATTGCCATCGGTATTTTAGACGGCATATCATCTTGAATAACGACATCGGCTGTTTCTATCGTGGCATCGCTACCCAAACCACCCATTGCAATACCGACATTACTTAAAGCGACTACGGGCGCATCGTTCACGCCATCGCCTACGAAGGCTACGGTTTCGTTTTTGGCTTTGATTTCCTTTACTTTGTTTACTTTATCTTCGGGGAGTAAATCGCCAAAGGCATTATCTATGCTTAATTTATCCGCCACAAATTTGACAACAGAACTTTTATCACCACTTAACATGACCGTTTTTACACCCATTGCTTTGAGTCTAACAACCGTTTCTTGGGCATCTTCTTTGATGCTGTCAGCGATGGTCAGATAGCCCACAAATTTTTTATCGTAGGCAATGGCTATCAAAGTATAGACAATACTGAGGGGGTCAATATCGTAAACAATCGAAAATTTATCCATCAATTTAAAGTTGCCAACTAATAATTCTTTGCCATTCACATCCGCTTTTAGTCCGTGTCCCGATATTTCTTCTACATTTTTTAATGGTATCGAAGTATCTACTTTGCCTACATATTGCTGAATGGCTGTTGCTACAGGGTGTGTACTTTGGCTTTCCAAAGTATTGACCATTTGCAATATTTCAATTGTATTAAATTCGGGTTTTATGACGACTTCTTGTACTTTAAAAACGCCTTCGGTCATCGTTCCTGTTTTGTCCATAACCACATTTTGGATATTGGCAATAATGTCCAAAAAGTTGCTTCCTTTAAATAAAATACCGTTTTTACTGGCAGCCCCAATGCCTCCAAAATAACCCAAAGGAATACTAATCACCAAAGCACAAGGACATGAAATAACTAAGAAAACCAATGCTCTATAAAGCCATTGACTGAACACAAAATTATCTACAAAAAGCATGGGCAATACGCAAATAGCAATAGCCAAAAACACGACAATCGGCGTATATATTTTAGCAAACTTTCGGATAAACAACTCAGTAGGTGCTTTTTGAGCTGTTGCATTTTGTAACAATTCCAAAATTTTACTCAATTTACTATCGGTGTAAGCTGTGGTCACTTTTACTTGAGCAACTGTATTCAAATTTATCATACCTGCCAAGACGGTTTCACCTTTGGCTTTGGTATCGGGCTTGCTTTCACCTGTCAAAGCAGCCGTATTAAAAGAAGCGGTTTCAGACAATAATTCACCGTCTAAACCTAATTTTTCACCCGATTTTAATTGAATAATATCGCCAATTTGTACGGTTTCGGCTTTGACAGTTCGGGTTTGACTGTTTTCTAAAATGGTGACTTCATCGGGTCTTTGGTCGAGCAAAGTTTTAATATTGGCTTTAGCTCTTTTGACCGCCAACGTTTGAAATACTTCACCAACGGCATAAAACAACATCACCGCTACGCCTTCGGGATATTCGCCAATGGCAAATGCGCCAATCGTGGCAATGCTCATCAATAAAAACTCTGAAAATATTTCACCTTTCCCGATGCTTTCAATCGCTTCTTTGACAACAGGAAAACCCACAGGAATATAGGCAATCACATACCAAGCAATCCGTACCCAACCCGTAAACCAAGTTTGAGGGAAATAATTGTCTATTAAAATGGCAATGAGTAATAAGCCCAAACTAATAAGTGAGGGTAAAAACATCTTAAAAGTGCTGTTGTTGCCGCCCGAATGGTCGTGTCTGTCATCGTCACCGTGTTCTTCGTGATTGTGACCATCCCCCTCAGTATGCTCGTCTTTTAAGAGTTCTTTTGCACCTGCATTGGTGTAAATTTTCTCTTCTTGTGTGCAGCACAATTGTTTGCCGTCTTTATCGTAAATATGTTGATGTTGCATTTTTTTATTGATTCTGTTGAAGTATAATTTTCAAATCGTCTGGAATTTCCATTGGCATTAACGGCGGTACATTTGCACCACCTGTATTACCTACTGGAATTTTACCAACAAACGATTTGACACCACCGACTAATAATCGGGGAATTTGCCCAATTATTTCTTTACTATTTTTTATTTTAATGCCAAATAAAAGCATCTTCCAATGTACCGCAGTGTGTTCAATTGGATAGGATTGTCCCAATATATGCGCTCTTTCTAAGTGTAACCAACTTCTCTGTAAATCACTTTTTTCGAGAGCCAATTTTGCTTCACGCAATTCTTGCTGATAGTACATATTTAATGCTTTTGGCATTTTAGTATGAATTTTCATGTGTAAATTGATTTTTAAATTGAGCCGATACCCTTCAGTATCGGCTCAAAAAATGATTGATTTTCAATTATTTAATGGTCGTGTCCACCGCCGCCGCCTTCGGTCACTTGCAAATGCGATTGCAAGTAATAAGCCCCTTTGACGACAATGTTTTTCTCTACTTTTAACTCCTGTAAAGGCGTGATTTGTACAAAACCCAATTGAGATGCGCCCGTTTTGACTTCAATGCGTTGAAAATAGTATTCGCCTTTTTCTTCACCTTCTAGGATAAAAATAAACTCTCTGCCTTCCGCTTTAATAACGGCTTCTTGTGGCAAAGCATCAACGGTATTGCTACCCACATTTATCAAGGCATTGACATACATGCCCGATATTAAAGTTTGTTTTTCATTGGCAATATCGGCATGAACAGCAACGGATTTCGTCTCATTTTTAAAAGATTTTCCAATGCTAAATATCTGACCTTTATATTCAGAATTGTTTTGATTCGTTAAAATAAAACGCACGGTTTGCCCTGCTTTTACCTTAAATAAATCCTTTTCATACACCAATAAATCAACGTGCATTTTTGAATTATCAACAATAGAAAAAAGCTGTTTTCCGACTTCAACAGCACTCCCAATATTAATATTGACATCGGTTATGTGTCCACTAATCGGGGCAGTAATATTGATAATCGGTGAATCCGAATTGCCTCCGATACTAATATTTTGACTTAAAATATTGATTTGATTTTGTAATGCTTTGATTTTTATTTCTTCCATATTCACTTCAGAACTGACTTTTTGAAACACCTTTTTAGCGTTCACATTTTCATCGCTCAATTCCTTCTGACGGGCGTATTCAAGGCGCAAATACGTCAAATTCCCTTCTGATTGCTGCACTTGTTCATTGAGTTTTTCACGCTCTAATCGCAAATTATTATAAGCCATGCTTTGCAAAGTTGCCAAAACCTGCCCTTGTTTAACATATTGACCCTCAATGGCTTTGATGGTTTTAATCGTTCCCGCCAAAG
>JANPGW010000265.1:0-1836 GCA_031424115.1 Saprospiraceae bacterium
ATAAAATTTTGAAAAATTGTCTATTTTGAATAAAATTAAAAATAAAAATCTTAATTATTTTGGTTTTAAAGAATTATATTCTAATTTTTTATGAAAAACAAAATCAGAAGAAATTAGAAAATAACATTGTCCAAGCAAAAAATATCTTAAATCGATTCCAATAAAACTAAAAATTCAGTATCTCCTCCCCTATTCTTTCAATTTCAGACAATAAAATGTCCAAATGCCTCTCTTTTGTCAACGGGTTCATCAACGTTACCCTCAAATACACATCTCCTCTCAACGTAGTTTGAACCAGATAAAAATCACCTTTGTCCAGCATTTTTGCCCGAATAGTACTATTCAATACATTCAAATCCGTTACCTTATCCGAAATGTATCTAAAGCAAACCACATTGGATTGTGGCTCAACAGGCAGTTCAAAATGCGGTTTTGAGCGCAACAAATCCGCCATTTTTTTACCCAAATCGTAGGTAGCGTCCACCGTTTCGGTAAAAACGGCTTCTCCGTACGTCCGCATTAAGGCATATACTTTGAGCGACATCATCAATTTGGTACATTCAAAAGTGCGTTTACCAGAGTTGAACCAATCTTTTGAGCCTTGATTGGCCCACAAATACTGCGCTTTTTGCTGAAACGTCTGAAAGGCATGTTCGCCATTTTTGAACAAAAGAGCGGTGCACAAAGCCGGTACGAGCATCATTTTATGAAAATCCACGACCACCGAATCGGCTCTTTCGACCCCCCTCAGTAGGTAGCGATATTTTTCGGAAACCGCCACTGCCCCACCGTGCGCCCCATCGACATGAAACCAGAGATTATGTTTTTCACAAAAATCGGCAATTGCGCCCAAATCGTCATACATACCCGTTGACGTGGAACACGCACTGCCGACAACGGCTATTACGGTAAAACCCTCTTTTTGGGCGTTTTGGTAGTATTCTTCGAGTACTTCAGTCCGCATTTGGTAGGTTTCATTGGTCGGAATTTTGATAATGCCTTTTGAACCCAAGCCCATAATCCGCGCCGCGCGGTCAATGCAATAATGCGCCTCGTCGGACACCATCACTGCTAATCGCTCGTTTGAGCCTTCTGTCCAAACGTCCGTCGGGGCTTTCACAGCCCGCGCTGCAAGCAAAGCTGTTAAGTTTGCCAATGTGCCGCCCGACGTTAATAAGCCATTGCTTTGCGGCGAATAGCCCATTTTTTGCGCCAACCAATCCGTCACAATGCGCTCCATGGGGTTGGATACCATACCCATTTCGTACACTGCCATCCCGTTATTGAGTACGCTCGTCACCAAACCCGTGAGTGCCGCCAAAGGCGCAACGGTTGACACCTGATGCCCAACATAGCGCGGATGGTGCAAATGGGTGGAACGCGCTATGACATCCTTGAACAGTTCGTTCGGATTGTCCAAAATCGGTTTCTGAAAATCAGTTAGCCAATAGGCAAGGCTGTCTTCCGGTTCGACCCAATCAATGGTTTTGAGTTTTTCGTTTTGGGCGTCGCGCAAATAATCGGCGAGTATATCCACTAATTCGTGCGCCTGTTGGCGAAAATTTTCGGGATTGAAAACAGTATCTAATAATTTCATTTTAAAATATTGAAATTTATAATAAACATTCAGCCCATAAATCAAAGGCATTCTTAATTTTGCGGTCAAGTTATGAGTAATCTTATACATTAACTGATTCAACATGAGTGCCACTCGTCAGCCATCAAGCTGCATTAATTAAGTCCATAGGCACAAAATTTTGCCAAGTAAGGTCATTAAAAATAGAGTCGGGGTGTTTTCGTACCCATATTAAAACATCTTTGGCAGTAAATTGGGCT
>JANPGW010000266.1:0-1943 GCA_031424115.1 Saprospiraceae bacterium
AATGGTTTGAAGCCAAAACCAAAGGCATGAATGAATACGCCAAAGCTGAATTGAAAAAGCGTTGGGGAACGATGCAAAAATTATTAAGTTCTCGGGAAAGACTGGAACAGATAGTTGCTGATATCATTTTTGATATGGGAACAAAAGACCGTTTACAAAACGGACGAGGTAACGCCATGTTGGTTTCAGGTAGTATTTACCAAGCCTGTAAATATTATGAGTTATTTCAAAATGAAGGCTTTACGCAATGCGCCATTGTCACATCTTACAAGCCTTCACCCAAAGACATAAAAGGCGAAAGCACAGGCGAAGGATTGACTGAAAAGCTACGGCAGTATGATATTTATAATAAAATGCTCAACGGCAAAACGCCCGAAGATTTTGAAGACGAAGCCAAAAGGAAATTTGTTGATGAACCCGCTCAAATGAAATTGCTCATAGTAGTAGATAAGCTACTAACGGGTTTTGATGCGCCTGCTGCAAGTTATCTTTATATTGACAAATCCATGCAAGACCACGGGCTTTTCCAAGCCATTTGCCGAGTGAATCGCTTAGACGGAGAAGATAAAGAATATGGCTATATCGTGGATTATAAAAAACTTTTTGATAGCATAGAAGGCTCAATGCACGACTATACTTCAGACGCTTTTGATGGTTATGAAAAAGCAGATGTTGAAGGCTTATTAAAAAACCGATTGACAGAAGCCAAAGAAGATTTAGACGAAGCCTTAGAAGCCATCAAAATGCTTTGCGAACCCGTAGAGCCGCCCAAAGATACCCCTCAGTATATCCGATTTTTTTGTGGTGATACAAGCGACAAAGTTCAATTAAAAGACAATGAGCAGCAACGCATAGCCCTTTATAAGCATGTTGCCCATTTGGTCAGGTCTTACGCTCATTTGGCTAATGAAATGGAGCAAGCAGGATATAAACCCCAAGAGATAGAGCAAATCAAAACGGATGTCAAGCATTATGAAGATGTAAGAAAAGAGATAAAAATTGCCAGTGGCGACTATATTGATTTGAAACTGTATGAGCCAGCCATGCGGCACTTGATTGATACTTATATCAGTGCCGAAGAAAGCGAAAAAATTTCTGCTTTTGATGATATGACCTTGATTCAACTAATCGTTGAACGAGGTGAAGAGGCTCTGGAGACTTTGCCAAAGGGCATTCGTAGAAATAAGCAATCAATGGCTGAAACCATTGAAAACAATCTTCGCAAAGTTATCATTGATGAAATGCCGACCAATCCGAAGTATTTTGAAGACATGTCCACTCTTTTAGATGAACTCATAAAAGAGCGTAAATTAGAAGCGGCTGCCTACGAAGCCTATTTGAAAAAAGTAGTGGATTTAGCAAAAAAAGTGCAAAACCCAAGCAGTTCAGCAGCCTATCCCCAAACTTTAAATTCAAAATCTAAAAGAGCCTTATATGATAATTTAGGTAAAAATGAAGTCCTTGCGTTAGCCGTAGATGAAGCAGTTCGTTACACCAAAAAAGATGATTGGCGAGGCAACCATTTCAAAGAAAAAGAAATTAAAAATGTTTTAAAAACCATTATTCAAGACGATGATTTAAGAATTACTATCTTTGAATTGATACGAAATCAAAGTGAGTATTAACATACATGAGCAAGCCAATACATCAAATAGAAGTAGGCAAATTATCCATTGATGTTGTAAGGAAAAACATCAAAAATTTGCATTTAGCCGTTTATCCGCCCAACGGCAGAGTGCGTGTTGCCGCCCCTTTGCGTATTAATGATGAAGCTGTTCGCCTGTTAGTCATAAGCCGTATGCCTTGGATAAAACGCCAACAATTAAAATTTGACGGTCAAGAACGCCAAACCCGAAGGGAATATGTATCAGGTGAAAGCCATTATTTTAAAGGAGAACGCTATTTGCTCAATGTCATTTACCACGATGCACCCCCCTCAGTAG
>JANPGW010000267.1:0-47436 GCA_031424115.1 Saprospiraceae bacterium
AGCCCAGCTTCTATCAAATCTAATCGTTCTAAAATACGATTGACATCATTCAATTTTAACAGTTTTATAGTCGCCAGTCCTATATCTGTTTTTGAGTTAATTTGACCATCTTCTACTTGAAAATGCTCAAACCAATCATCTTTTCGAGGATGAAATAAACGAATAAGCGTCTCACTGTCGTGAAGAATCGTTGATAAATCACTGCCTTTAGCATTATTACAAATTGGACAAGCATGCGCTAAGTTATCTAAAATGGTTTTGCCACCATGTTTGCGGCTGATAATATGGTCAGATTGGTATCTTATAAAAGAATCCATTTCTGGACGTCGGCAATATTCACAACGATACTGTGCCCGAATAGCCACTTTGCGACGCAGGGTATCAGGAATATTCTTACTCATGATTTCGCCTGAGAAAGATGTAATCTTGCTCGTGATTTTGCTAATCTGACAATGTGTTCAAGAATAAGATAATGGTCGAGTTCCTCTTGTTCTGTTAAAGAAAGTCCTGGGTCTTGTTTCTTTTCTAATAACTTTTCTACACGCTTTTGAATTTTATTAGGCGCATGGAAACCCAAAACTTTAATAGGATCAAGTTCTGCCATAAAATCTGCAAGGCTATCATATATATTTTGGTAAGCTATCATTGTCTTGTTTTTATGCAAATTTAACGATTCTTTTCCAGATTTTAATATTACATCAGGTAGTAATTTTCTCAAAAATACTGAGGGGTTGTTTATAGTCTCACTTCACCGCCAAAACCGGCACCTTCACCGCGTGGCGCACATGCACAATCGTCTCCCCAAAAATCCAATCGTACAAACCTTTATGACCGTGGCTGCCCATGACAATTAAATCCACGTTTTCTTCAAGAGCAAATTGCGGTATCACCTCCCGAGGCGAGCCAAAGCCGATTTTAGGAACAACATTAAAATGTTCATTGCGGAGTTGTTCAGCGTAGCGGTTGAGTTGTTTGATATCGTCAGCAGTTTCAAAGTCTTTGGCATCTTTTTTCCAATACTTGGCACTGGCGCTTTCCACCACATGCACTAAAATATAACTTGTTCCATTCTTACCCATGCTGATGGCGGTTTCGATGGTTTTGAAATCCATCGATGAAAAATCCACACAAATCATAATTTTTTCAAAAACGTGTTGTTTTAAACCCGACAATGAAACCGCTTCGCCATGCGGTGATTTTACTTTCGATTGAACGGTTTGTAACCATGGATAAATCAATATGCTCACTAATAAAGCTAAACTCATCAATAAAACCAACAAAACCGGATAAAAAAGCCACGCATAGTCCGCCGATAAGCTTGTTTTCCAATCACCAATCGTTTTAACTACCAATTGAATATTCAGAAAAATGATGATGACTGCGCTCAACCAAGCCAAACATTTAACCCATAGACGATTGCTGTATTCACCCATTTTAACCTTATCGCTGGTAAAATGAATTAATGGTATAATGGCAAAACCCAATTGTAAACTCAATATCACCTGGCTCAAAATCAACAACTCGCCTACCTGATCTTCACCGGCATACAAAATGGTCAAAAAAGCGGGAATAACGGCTAACAGGCGTGTAATCAGTCGGCGCAACCACGCAGCAATTCGCAAATCCAAATAGCCTTCCATCACGATTTGACCAGCCATAGTGCCCGTTATTGTTGAGCTTTGTCCGGCAGCAATAAGCGCGACGGCAAAAAGCGTCGGCGCTAAATTTTTGCCCAATAGAGGCGCTAAAAGGCTGTGCGCATCTTGTAATTCAGTGATTTTGTACATGTTGTTCCGATGAAATACGGCAGCCGCCAATATCAAAATAGCGGCATTGACAAACAGAGCCAAATTGAGGGCTATGGCAGAATCTATAAAATTGAATTTCAGGGCTTGTCGGATGCCAGCGGGCGTGGTATCGTGCTTGCGCGTTTGCACGAGGGCCGAATGCAGATACAAGTTATGTGGCATTACGGTTGCCCCGATGATGCCAATCGCAATATACAGCGCGCCTTTATCAGGCATACTCGGGATGAATCCCAAACCCACTGCTTTTAAATCTGGTTGCGCAAAAAATAATTCCACAAAAAAACACGAGCCAATGATAAAAACCAAGCTCAAAATAAACATTTCAATGTATCGAATACCCTTGTTTTGCAAGTATAAAATAACAAAAGTGTCGAGTAAAGCAATGGAAACACCCCAAATAAGCGGCAATCCGAACAACAATTTAAGACCAATCGCCATGCCTATCACCTCCGCTAAATCGCAAGCCGCAATGGCAATTTGCGCTAAAACAAAAAGCGGAATATTAATCCACTTGGGGTACGTCTCGCGGGAAGCTTGTGCCAAATCGCGTCCCCGAACAATACCCAAGCGGACGCTTAAAGTCTGTAACAAAAGCGCAATAAGATTGCTCATCAGCAAAACCCAAAGGAGCGAATAACCGTATTTGCTACCTCCGGCAATATCGGTAGCCCAATTGCCCGGATCCATGTAACCTACCGAAATCAAAAAAGCAGGACCCATGGTCATAAATAGCCGACGCCAACTCACTATAGTCGCTCCGGTATCCACACTTTGGTGAACTTCGTCTAAGGATTGATACTTCATAAAATATGCTGATTTGAATTGGTATTTAACATTTAGGCAAATATAGTTTTTTTTTTAGATTAATCTAAAAATTTTTAAAAATAAAATAAAAAGGCTGCTTGACTGAATTCCAAGCAACCTTACTGAATATGCAAATTTTAACCTAAACTTAATCCAAATGGATAACAGCTTATACCGCTTGAGCAACTTCCTATTTTGTTACCTTACTGCACACCAATATTGCGCAGCATCTTGCGATTCTGACGATTATGTATCCAAGAATACACTTTTGAATAAATAACCGGCAATATTAAGAGCGTTAGAATTGTTGCTGTGATTAAACCTCCAATCACGACAATCGCTAATGGTTTTTGGGTTTCTGAGCCTATTCCGGTCGAAATAGCCGCCGGCATCAAACCAATTGCTGCCATCAAAGCGGTCATGACCACCGGACGCACCCTTGAAATGACACCCGTTTTTATAGCTTCGCTGAGAGGCATTTTATGCGCCAGATTCTGTTTGAAAACGGAAATCAAAATCACCCCGTTTTGAATACAGACACCAAACAATGCAATAAAACCAATACCCGCTGAAATACTGAAATTGATATGCGTTATATGCAGAGCGAGTATGCCGCCCATGAGTGCAAAAGGCACATTTGAAATGGTCAACGCTGCATCAATCCCGTTGCCAAAAGTGATGAAAAGAATAACAAAAATGGCTAAAAGGCAAAGCGGCACAACATTGATCAGCGTTTTGGTAGCCCTTTGCTGGTTTTCAAATTCACCATTCCAAGTCATTGAATAACCTTGCGCTAATTTGACATTTGCGTTCACTTTTTGTTGCGCTTCTGCGATAGTGCTCCCTAAGTCACGACCCCGTACACTGAATTTCACGGCTATATATCGGGTATTATTGTCCCTAAATATAAAAGCTGGACCCGTCAACGTTTTGATGTCAGCAATCTCTTTCAAAGGGATTTTAGCCCCCCCCTCAGTAGGAATCATCAAATTTTGGATTTTTTCCTCAGTATCTCGATAATCTTTTTGGTATCGAATCCTAATATCAAATTTACGTTCGCCTTCGTAGAGTTCCGTTGCCGCCTTACCGCCCAAAGCCATCTCAATAACTGAATTGGCATTGACAGTCGAAACACCGTAAAAAGCCATGCGTTGTTGGTCAAGTTCGATGCGGAATTCAGGTTGCCCTAAGTTTTTCAAAATACCCAAATCATCTATACCCCGCACCGATTCAAGTTGTTTTAAGGTCAATCGAGCTAAAGAATCGAGGTCTTCAAAACTCGTTCCGAAGATTTTTACCGCCAAAGCTGCATTTACGCCCGCCACGGCTTCCTCGACATTATCTCTTATGGGTTGCGAATAATTATAGACCACGCCCGGGATTTTCCGCAACTGCACATCCATTTCATCAATCAATTGTTCCTCCGTAATTTTGCGTTTCCACGCTTCTTTCGGATATAAATCTACTTGAATTTGTAGGTTAAAAAAGCCTTTAGGGTCAGTACCATCGTTGGTTCTGCCAATTTGAGACAACGTTTGTGACACTTCCGGAAATGCTCGAATGATTTGCATCATTTTGACTGAAATAGAATCCGCCTCTTGAAGGGAAACTGACATCGGCAATTCAGACTCCACCCATAAAGCCCCTTCATCCAACTCCGGTAAAAACTCCGAGCCTAAAAATTTAGCTGAAAAGAATGTCAAAGCCATGAAAGCCACTGCAATTAGAAGACTTAAATTCTGATTTTTATAAGTGAACCCAAACAATTTGCCGATGCCTTTTTCAAAGAAAATAACAATTGGATTGTGTTTTTCTTTGACATTTTTACGCAATAAAATACTCGATAAAGCGGGCACCAGCGTCAAAGTAAAAATTAAGGCACCCAATAAAGCGAAGCCTAAAGTATAAGCCAACGGTGAGAACATCTTACCTTCTACTTTTTGAAAAGCAAAAATGGGCACAAGACAGGTGAGGATGATAAGCTTTGAAAAGAAAATAGCTTTCCCCATTTCGGTTGCTGTATTTCTGAAGATAGAAAGTTTGGCAAGTTTATTAAACCGTTCCATCCCTACTTCATGGGCTTTTTTATCCAAAGCAACAAAAAGCCCTTCTACCATCACCACTGCCCCATCAATGATAATACCAAAATCTACGGCACCCATAGACAGCAAATTGGCTGACATTCCTTTCATTCTCATACAAATAAAGGCAAAAAGCAACGCTAAAGGCACAATAATCGCCACAGTAACGGTCGTCCGCCAATCCGCCATAAACAGCAATACAATAAGCGTGACGAGAACAATACCTTCAATCAAGTTGTGAATAACCGTGTGTTGAGCAAAATCCATCAATTCAGAACGGTCATAAAAGGTCTCGATTTTGACATCGTTAGGCAGGATTTTAGTATTTAATTCCACGATTTTATCTTCCACCCGCTTCAATACTTCCGCAGGGTTCTCGCCTTTGCGCATCACAATAATACCTTCCACCACATCGGGCTGAATACCTTTTGTATCACGGCTGACTTTGCCCAGCCGGGGTTTACCGCCTTCATGCACTTGAGCAAGGTTTTTAACTAAAATTGGTACATTATTTTGCTTTGTCACGATGATATTTTCGATATCCGGAATGTCATTCAAAAGTCCAATTCCCCGCACGACGAATGCTTGACCGTTGCGCTCAATCACATCGCCGCCTACGTTGACATTGCTTTTTTGAACGGCTTCATAGACATCTAAGGCACTCAAATTATATTTAATCAGCAACTCCGGATTCACTGAAATTTCAAAAATGCGTTCTTCACCACCAAAAGAATTCACATCAGCTACGCCCGGTACTGATTTAAATTGACGGTCTAAAACCCAATTTTGAATAGTCGTTAATTCACGAATTGAGCGCGTAGCACTTTTTAACGTATAGCGATAAATTTCACCTGTGGGTCCATATGGCGGCTGCACATCGGGTTTTACGCCTTCCGGTAAATCAGCATTATTGAGCCTTGACATAACCTGTTGACGAGCAAAAGCATCATCCACATCGTCGTCGAAAATAATGCGGGCATAACACAATCCGAAAGCCGAAGTCGTTCTCAAATTTGCTTTTTTCTGGACAGAATTAAGAGCAACTTCCAAGGGAATGGTGACAAACTTTTCGACTTCTTCCGCAGAGCGACCGGGCCATTGGGCAATGATAACAATCTGGGTATTCGTGACATCAGGAAAGGTTTCAAGGGGCGTATTTTGATATGCAAACCAACCGATTACCGCTGTTGCCGCAGTCAGGAAAAAGACAAAATAGCGGTGGCGAAGAGAGAAGTTAATAATATTTTTTATCAGGCTATTCATACAATTTCAAGTGATTTTGTTTGAAATTTATTTAAAAATCAGTTTTATGAACATAAAATTAAGCCTAATACTGAGGGGGGTATATTTTGTTCGTTGAATAGGCAGGAAGTATCGGTGAGGTATTATTTTCACCGATTGCTCTTCAATTTGCCGGTTATTAACACCAAAAAGGCTACCCAAACATCAACGTTCAGATAGCCTTTCACTTCATCTAAAATCACATTAAACGATTAGTTTGTAGTAGCCGCTTTAGCTTCTTTTTTAGCTTTGTGACTATGCTTATGCTTTTTAGCTTTAGGCGCTGCAGCCGTAGTTGCAACAGTAGCAGCAGCCGGAGTTGTAGCTTTTTTATGCTCTTTCATTTCCTTTTTAGCCGCAGGAACAGCTTTAGCAGCCGATGCAGTCGGTGCAGTCGGTGCGTTTTGAGCGGTCATTGAAAACATAAAGGCACACATTGCAAGAGCTGATAAAAACAATTTCTTTTTCATAATCCGATGACTTTAAAAATTTAAAAAATGATTTGATTTCAAAATATTTTTTCTTCGTTAATTGATAGTACAAAGATGGTTGCAATTCAGTTTGATTGGTTTTTTAATCGGTGATTGGGCATAAAGTGTCGGTGGGATGGGCTATTTCTCGGTGAGTTGTCTGAATAACAATATCTGATTCTGCGAAATGAGTTTTTCTCCTGCTTGTATGCCGGATGAGACATATACTCGGTCACCCACCGTTTTCAGAACAGATATTTCGCGTACTTTCAAATCACAAGGACCGCCATACACCACTACATAAATGCGCCCATTTTCGCTCACTAAAGCATGGGCGGGAATACTCACCGCTTTTGTTCCTTCTTTATTTTCAACCATGACATTGGTAAACATCTCGGGTTTGAGCATCAAGCCTGGGTTCGGTAGGCTGATACGCGCTTTCATGACTTTGGCTTGAGGGTCGAGTATGGCACTGATTTTATCAATTTTACCGGTAAAAATTTTGTCGGGATAAGCGAGGGTTGTCACTTTAGCATTATAACCTTCTTTGACTTTCGAAATATCCGTTTCATAGACATTTGCCCAAATCCATACATCGTCAAAGTCGCCGACTGTGAAGAGATTATCAGAATTATCGGAGCGAACATAAGTGCCGGGGTTTACTTTTCTCTCTAAAATATAGCCGCTTCGGGGAGCCGAAATGACAGACATACCACCCGCTGAGGTATGCCCATTGCCTGCTATGCTAATTTGTTCACTGATTTTGGACGTTGCTTTTTGAGCCATTTCGAGATTTTGCTCAGCTTCAGTCACTTCTCTTTCACTGCCTAAACCGTTTTTATACAGTGTTTCCGCTTTTTGTAAAGCCCTTTGTGCCATAGCGATTGAGGTCTTGGAACTATTCAAATCGGCGTAACTGCCGGCAACATCAGCACTTTTTATGATAGCTAAGGTCTGACCCTTTGCCACGCGGTCACCCACCGAAACCTTCACTTCTAAAATCTGACCGCTGGCAAAGGGAAATACTTTAACTACTTTATTATCATCAAAACTGACTTCGCCTGAAAGTTTTAACTCATCGGCAATATTAGACAATTGAGCAGAATCAATTGTCACAATGTGGCTCATTGTATCGCTCAGGCATATTTTTTGCTCTTTTCCTTCGGCTTGTCCAACCTGCTCAGTAGTAGTAGAGTTTCCTTTACTACATGCTGTGGCGAAAACGCTGAGTACACACGCTGCTGCCACAAAGTTTCTTAGTTGCATATTCATTTTTACTTTATTTTCAATTTTATGAAGAACAAAAATGGATTTATTCCTGATTGACCACAGTTTGACCTACTGTATAGTTCAACTCGGTCGCAGCATTGCGGATGCGGGTATCCACCTGAATTTTTTGTAATTGCGTATCGCGATAAGATTCAAAAAAATCAATAAAGTCAAGTAGAGAAATTTGCCGTTCTTTATACATTTTATTCACATTCGAGAGTAAATCATCGTATTTTTTACCTAAATCAGCAGGAGTGCTCAGTCGAAATTGTTGAAGCGATTGCCATTTTTGAAAAGCCGTTGCCACCTCCACAAATGCTTGATTTTGAACATTTTGCGTTTGAGTTTCTGCCTGCTTGATGCTTATTTCAGCCGCCTTGATATTGCCTTGATTTTTATTAAAAAAAGGTAAAGCCACCGATGCGGTCAAGCCGAAGTAATGCGGTACGTAACTATTGCGGTGATCATAATAAGTGCCAACGAGCACGTCGGGTACTGCCAATGCTTTTTGATAGACCCAATTATGCTGTTGGAAGGCTATCTGGGATTTTGCTAAAACAATATCTGGACGGTTTTTCACTGCTACATCCATGAGTTGTTGCACATCAGATACTTTCAAATCGTTTATACTGAGGGGGGGGGGTGGCACCGCCACCACGATGACAGAAGCGTTGAGTTGTAAAAGTGTTTGTATATCGTTGCGAGCCAGGATTTGCTGTTGTTCAATATCATTGATATTATTTTGCAATTGAAATAACAAAGCTTTTACTCTTAAATTTTCTTTAAGTGACACTTCCCCTTTATTTAGAACCGAATCCATAGCAGCGGAAAGACGTACCAAATCCGTCATTTCTCGCTGATACAATTCTTTATTGGCTTGTAGTTGTTGGAGCGTGTTAAGATTGTTGTTCAAAAGAAAACGCAGATTGCGGATAATATCATTGACTTGTGCTTCTGCTGAAAGGGTTTGATCCTGAACCAAACGGATAAGTTTTTCGCGCTTGCCCGCTGTTTTAATCAGTTGTTGGAGCTGAATAAAAATTTGACCGTAATCTTTGGTATGGCGAAACAATTTTCCGTCATACAGGTTTTGGTCGGTATTGACTATCGGATTATCATACAATTTGGCTTGAGTTTCATATGCTTTATTGATATCAATATTGTAGCGATTGGCTAACACAGTGAGATTTTTCTCTAATAGAATCTGCTCGGCTTGAGCTGCAGAAAGCCTGAGCGTATCCTGAGCTTTTAAAAAGTCGGTACAAACAGTCAGAAAAATAATGGGAATAAGAAAATTCAATCTCGGAAGCATAATTTTATTTTTAAATATCAAAGTTGATACTGCGTTTTCGATAGGTAAAATTATGCCTGATATTGAGGGAGTATTTTGATTGTTCGATGAATGGGCAGGAAGTATCGGTGAGGTTTAAAATCGTGTAGATAAATAAATTCTGATTATTTATTTCTTTTAAAAAACACGATTTTAATCATATCAGCGGTAATGACATACAAGACTAAAATACCCGCAATAGCCCATAAAATCTCTTTATTAGGGATAGCCAAACCGAGTTCATTAGAGAGGGGTGTCAAAATAACTATCAATGTAAAAATGACAGCCAAGAGGCTAAACCAAAACAGATATTTGCCGGGTCTGCTTTTAAACATGGATTTACGGGTTCGGATGATAAAAAGAATCAGCAATTCAGTCATAACAGACTCGGTGAACCAACCCGTTTGAAAAATCGTTTCATCGGCTTTGAAGCCATAATATAAGGTTAAAAAAGTCACAATGTCAAAAAAGGAACTGTGCAAACCAAAGACAATCATGAAATTGCGTATCAATTTAAAATCCCATTTACCGGGATGTTTCAAATCATCCGTATCCACTTCATCGCCTGCAATAGCCAGATATGGAAAGTCCGAAATAAAATTAGTGAGTAAAATTTGTTTAGGCAGCATGGGTAAAAAAGGCAATAAAAACGAAGCTACTGCCACGCTGAACATATTGCCGAAAGTTGCTCCTGTATTGATGAAGATGTATTTTAATGTATTGGCAAAAGTGATGCGACCTTGCAGGATACCTTCCGCCAAAACACCTAAATCCTTTTCCATTAAAACAAAATCAGCCGCTTCTTTAGCAACATCTACGGCATTATCAACAGAGATACCGACATCAGCCCGATTTAAAGCTGCCACGTCGTTGATGCCGTCTCCCATGTAGGCTACCGTGTAGGAGGTTTGTAGCGCTTCGATAATATGTTCTTTTTGATTGGGCGCAACCTCCGCGAAAATGTGAACATGCTTCACTTTTTTATTCAATTCTGAGGACGGCAACGCTTCTAAATCGCTGCCGGTCATAATTATCGGGTTAATAATACCGATTTGAGAGCCAATATATTGGGCAATATTTTTATTATCACCCGTTATGATTTTCACATTGACGTGCATATTGCGCAATTTTTGCAAAGACAAGGCAATCCCCGATTTCACCGGGTCATTAAAAAGGATAAAACCGGCGAAAACCATGTCTTTTTCTAAGGTTGTATCAATGGCGTCGTTGTCAATCTTCTTATAGCAAACCCCAACCACCCTGAACCCCTGACTGCTGAAAAGCTCAAATTGTTTCTGAATGATGTCCTGATACTGTTCTATCGGTCTGGTTTGTCCCTTTACTTCTTCGATGGCATCATCTGTGACAATTTGGATAACGGGGTTTGGCTTCAATTGACCATCTTTGATGTAGACCGTCGTGCAAATTTCCAAAATATTTGTCAAAGCTCCTTTTGAGATAAGCAGCCGTTCAGTTGGCATTTGTACGCCAATGCTGAGTCTTTTTCTCGTAAAATCGTAGGGGACTTCTCCAATCAAAGACGTGCCAATGGTATTAACGGGTAGTTTTTTCAAGGCTTCATCTATCGGGTTGGAGTAGCCTGTTTCGTAATGTGCATTGAGCCGAGCTAAATGTCGGACAAAATCGCTTGAATGATTAAAAATATCGTAAATGCCGGACACACTAATTTCACCGTTGGTTATCGTGCCCGTTTTATCCGTGCAAAGTAAATTGACTTCACCCAAATTTTGAATGGACGACATTTTTTTCACAATCACTTTCTGTTGAAGCATTCGTTTCGCACCCGCCGACATGGCTATGGTGTTGATAGCGGGCAATAATTCAGGTGCCATACCCACCGCTAAAGCCAATGAAAATAAAACGGCTTCCATCAACGGTCGATGAAAAGCTATATTAACAATCAACACAAAAACGGCGAGAATAACCGTTATTTTGAGAATGAAAATACCAAAATGCGTGATTCCTTTTTCGAATGATGTGATGGTAGCTCTATCCGTGCTCTCTGATATTTTACCAAAAACAGTATCGCTTCCAATGTCGACCACCAAAGCCTTACCGGTTCCGCTGACAACATTACACCCTTTCCACAGACTATTCGTGCGCTTAGCAAGTGGTGTATCAGCATCCACAACTCCTATCTCTTTACGCACAGGAAACGATTCGCCGGTTAGAGCCGACTCGTTGATGTGTAATTCATTGGTCTCAAAAACAAGGCAATCGGCAGGGATAATGTCACCGGCAGTTATTTTAATCACATCGCCGGAAACCACTTCACTGGCAGCCACGATACATTCATGTCCTCCTCGAATAACTTTGCTTTTAATCTGAAGAAGAGATTGAAGTTTTTCGACAATTTTTCCCGCATTATATTCCTGCCAAAAACTCAAAAGACCTGTTGAAAGCAAAATAAATAAAATGATATAAACGTCCGTAGTTTCCCCCATAATGGCAGATAAAACAATGGCTACCATGAGTAACAATACCAAAGGGCTGGAAAACTGTTTGATAAAAAGCCGAACCGTTTTTTCAAAATCGCTGCGCCTTTTATTTTTGGGGATGCTTTCTTGTTGCTTGACAAGCAGTGTTGCCTCGTCTAAACCGGTCGGTTGCGATTGTAAGTTTTTAAACAGAGTAGAAGCGTCTATGTTCCAAAAATTTATTTCCATATTTCATTCATAGCCTTTTCACACAAGGTTTTGACTTTATCAAAAGCCTGCTGTATAGTAGATATATCTTGTTTTAACGCGGCATTTTCAATCAAATCGAGGGGTGGATGCAGCGATTTATCCAATCCAACAAATGCAACGGTTGTCTTCATATTGTGCGCCAGTGCCTTGATAAGCGTAAAATCAGGTATTGAAATGGCATTATGGAGTTCCGCGATTTCAGCCGGCATTTGCGCTGAAAACTGTTGAAGCATAGAGGTAATAAAATCTGTATTCCCTTTTGAAATATCCTGCAAGTAAGTCAAATTTAAGACTTTATTTGTTTTTTTGCCGTTTTTATTGGGCGGCAATTGTTTATCAGCACCTTGCCCACCAGATTTGCCGATAGACTGAACAGCTAATACTGAGGGGGTGTTAGATCGAAACTTCGGGGGAGCATCATAAATTTCAAAGGTATCCAATTTGACAAATCGACTAATCAAAGTTCTTAATTGTTCCTCCCGAATGGGTTTTGGGAAGTATTCATTCATCCCTGCACTCAAACACCGCTCGCGTTCGCCCGCAAGCGCATGCGCTGTCAACGCAACAATTGGCGTTTGCAATTTCAAGTCAGCTCGTATTTTTTTAGTAGTTGTATAACCGTCCATTTCAGGCATTTGAATGTCCATCAGCACAAGATTAAACGGTTCCTTTTTGAGGTAATCAATGGCTGTTTTGCCATTTTCAGCAATAGTAAAATTCAATTCCCAACTCGTGAGGAGCTGTCGCATAAGGTCTTGATTCAGGATATTGTCTTCTACGACCAATATTTTTACCCCCTCAATATGAGCGACTTCAGTATTCAGAGTATTAAAACTATCGTCCTCTGTTGATTTGTTGTCAATCCGAAATTGTTTATCCGCCATCAAGAATGGTATATTGAAAATAAAAGAAGAGCCTTTACCCGGTGAGCTTGTCACCTCAATCGAGCCGTTTTGCAACTCTACAAGGTTTTTGACGATCGAAAGACCCAAGCCAGAACCTCCGAAACGACGAGTAATATCCGAAGAAGCTTGGCGGAACCTATCAAAAATAACATCCAATTTTTCTTTTGGAATACCGATGCCTGTATCTTGCACTTCAAAATGAAGATTAACGCGTTTTTCAGTGTTATCGTTTAACAGTTTAACGTCGTTGCCGGATGCATTCGACACGTGGACTGAAATAATGCCATGCTCTGTGAATTTAATAGCATTGGATATTAAATTGACTAAAATTTGGGTCAATCGAACAGCGTCTCCAATAAAAATATCAGGTAACTCCGGAGCAACGTTAACCTGCAAATTTAAGCCACGCAACCGTACTTTTTCATGAAACATCATTTCAATATCTTGTAACGTGCCGCGCAAACTAAACGGTGCAGATTCTAAACGCATCATTCCGGCCTCAATTTTGGAAAAATCAAGAATATCATTGACGATGGTGAGTAGGTTTTCTCCCGAGGTCTGAATAGCACTGACTTGCTGGCTTTGGATTTTATCTAATTTCCCTTTTTGTAAAATATTGGTGAAGCCGATAATGGCATTCATCGGCGTGCGTATTTCGTGGCTCATATTAGCCATAAATTGTTCTTTCAGTTCTATTGCTTGACGTTCCCGTCGGTGCGATTCGTCGAGTTCTTTAATCAGTTTGGATTGACTGTTCAGTCTTAAAATCACAAAAACAGAAGCTAAAAACAACGCGATGCCGGATATCATAGCCAACCAAATGCTCGAATTGGCGGCATTCGCACTATCCGAATCATTCGAATGTAAAAGTCCACTGACCTGTACTTGTTTAGCTTCTTCAATTTCATCAGTTAGTTTCAAAATACTATCCGTCAGACGTTTGCCCCGATTGGTATTAATAACATTTTCAGCAGCTGTTTTCCCGTTGAGATAGAACTCATCCAGAATTTTTTGACTAAAATGAAGCTTTTCATCTACCAAATATCGAAGTTGTTGTGCTTGTTTTTCAGTTGACTTGTCAAATATGGACTTTTCTATTTGTTCCAAATCTGTTTTCACGGCGAAGATTTTTTTTTCTATATCTGAAATATGGCTGGCGTTTTTAGTGATGACCATCCCCCGTATTTGAGATTCAACGGTCAGTATATCCGAGCGGAGTTTTTCAAGAAGTGTAGCGTTTTTAAATTCGTTTAAGGCTTGTTCATTACCGTTGATGAGGTTAGAAATACTGCGCTTAGCATTGAATTGCAAAAATGCTATCACGACCAATGCGCCTACTAAGGAAGCAATAACTATGTATTTCCAAAAAGCATCTTTCATTTTTGTAAATCATGGTTAAAAAGACATTAAGATTCAAATTTACAAAAAAATAGCAAAAAAAATAGGGGAAAGCCAATAGAATGCCATGGCTTTGACCCCCAAGATATCTAAAATCTCAACAAAATAGTATAAAAAAATTATCTGTATATCAACTTAATTCTACAAAATTATATGCTATTTCGCTTTAAGACCTAATCAATCGGTGAATCCATATAAACTATCGGTGAATACCCGAAAAATGACGTTGACAAATAAAGGGAATGGACACTCAAATCAAATTGAGCCGTTTATTCAAAGCATTGCGATATGCATCGGCAACTGGAATCACTTTTTTACCCACATTAATAGCTCCTTCTTCAATAAAATCAATTTTGGCAACAGCTACCACATAAGACCGATGGACGCGTTGAAATTTAGAAGCCGGCAGTTTTTCTTCTAATGCTTTCAAAGTTGTGTGAATGGCATTGAATTTTTCTTTTCCATTTTCACGGTGAAAGACTTTAACGTAATCCCCCATCGCTTCGAGCCAAAGCAAATCGTCCATCATTATTTTTTTTAAAAGAGTACTATCGCGGATAAATATAAATTCCTCCGTGGATTGTAAAAGGCTGCTGTTTTTATCGTTTTTAGCGTCGAAAAGCTGTTTTGCGCGCTCCACAGCCGCTAAAAAACGGGGCACCGTGATGGGTTTTACGATATAATCCGCTACGTTCAGTTCGAAAGCCTCTACGGCATATTCCTTTTTTGAAGTGATAAAAATGATAAGTGGTCTTTGTGAGAGTTGCCGCGTCAACTCAATGCCACTCATATTGGGCATTTCGATATCGAGCAATATTAAATCAACGTCATTTTGTTTCAAAAAATTAAAAGCTTCAATCGCACTGGCTGCTTCGCCCGTACATTCCAAAAAATCCACTTGGCTGACAAGTTGCTGAAGAGCCAACCGCGCCATTTTATTATCATCAACAACCAGACATTTCATCTTCATTATTTTATTTTGGGCAAAATTAAGCCCTTCTTCACAATTAACGATTTCTATTCACCGATATTTTGACCCTTCTCATCGAATGTTTTTACCCCCCCTCAGTATAACCGCCTTATATTTGCAGTATGTGAAAGAAACATAAAAATCACCGTGACCTTAAAAATGAGAAAATTAATCACGCTCTTTGTTGTATTTTTTATTTTTTCTCTGATGCTAAAAGGGCAAAATTATAATAATTATCGCCCTAAAGTAGGACTGACCCTCAGCGGTGGTGCCGCCAAAGGTATTGCCCATATTAGCCTTCTGAAAGCCATTGACTCGTTGGGTATCCATATTGATTATATTTCAGGGACGAGTATGGGGGCGATTATAGGCGGCTTATATGCCATTGGATACTCAGGGAAGGAACTGGAACAACTGGTTAAAAATGAAGACTGGGATTTAATATTATCCAATCAAACATATTTAAAAGATATTCATATTGATGAAAAAAGCGAATATGGGCGTTATCTGTTGGAAATGTCATTCGTGAACAATAAAATTCAACTTCCATCGGGTATCAATGAAGGTCAAAATTTGATGAATCTGTTGCATAAATTGACGGCTCGAGTAGCGCATATCCATGATTTCAATCAATTTCCGATTCCGTTCAAGTGCATGACTGCCGACATTGTGAGCGGCGAAGGCATCGTGCTCGATACGGGCGACTTAGCAATGGCGATGCGAGCCAGTATGTCCATTCCCACTATTTTTACACCCGTTGATTGGGGTGGAGATGGTTTAATGGTGGACGGTGGCTTAGTCCATAATTTTCCGGTTGATTTGGTGTGTGGTATGGGCGCAGATTTTGTCATCGGGAGTTATACGGGTGGTAGGTTGTATCCCAAAAAACAACTCAATTCGCTTATTCGGTTATTGTACCAATCCGCCAGTTTTCAAAGGGCTTCAGAAAGTCTTGAGCAGCAAAAACTCTGTAATATTCTATTTAGTTCTGATGACGCCCTTCGACAAGCCAACTTAAAAGTATCCGATTTCAATAAAAGTCGCCGCATATTAGCGGTTGGGGATAGTATAGTCAAGCAACTGTTGCCCCAGCTTCAAGCATTGGCTGATGCCCAACAACAATTCGATATCGAATCTCAAAAAACCGATACTTCGGTAAGAAAAAGATTAACTAAAAACACGTTAATATCAGCCGAACCCATTTTTTACATTAACAATATTACACTAAAAGGCATTGATGATTATAAAAAAGAAGTGGCGTATCGGTATCTTAAATTGAGGGAAAACGACACTTTCACGATACATCAAATTCAAGATGCTATTAATCATCTCTATAGCAGCAGCATGTACAAACAGGTTTATTACAATATATCAGGTGAAAGAAGTAATGCTCAATTGGTGATTCACTTGGAAGAAAAACCACAAAAAGCGTTCAAATTCGGCGTGCATTACGACAACGAACTGGGCAGCGGAATCATGGTAAATTGGACATCACGGGATTGGATAGGTCAAAACTCCCGTTTTATTACCGCTGTGGATGTAGCCGAAAGCCCTAAATTCCGATTTCATTATCGAAAACGCCTCAAACAGAGTGGTTGGTCGTCTAATTTAGCCATGATTTATGAAAGAACCAACGAATCTCTCATATTTGATCAACAGACATTAGGCAATTATCGGCGTCAACAAAATCAATTGAAGGGCTATATGAGTCGGTCTTTCGGTCAATCCGCAGAGTTGGGCATGGGTCTGATTTGGAATTTTACAGACTATCGCCCACTTTATAATATTAATGATAAAATTTACATTAAAGATAAGCGCCCCGATAGCCTTTCCCAACTTGCCATTCTTCAATCGTCGGGTTTTGCCGGCAATTTGTATTTTAAAAAGAATACACTCAATAATATTTTTTTTCCGGAAAGTGGATACTCGCTGTCCATAGATACCAAATACAGCTTCTCAAATCATACTTTTCAGGAAATCAAAACTGTGTTTTCAAAACCCAATATTGTCACCGAACAAGAAAAAGTTGATACCGCGATATCGCCTTTTTTGCGCACAAGTATTAGCTTTGAAATGGCGATACCCCTCAGCAAGCGGACATCCTTCACCATAAAAACCCACGCTGGATTACTGATTGGGGACAAATTTACCGAATCGGGCAACCTCGTGGGCGAAAACTTTTTAGTCGGCGGTATCGAACAACGCCATAGCCCCAATTATTTTCCTTTTGCCGGCAATCGTGAAGGTGCTACGCAACACACAGCTTTCGCAACGGCACAGTTAGGGGTTAGATTTGAAGTATTTAATAATGTCTTTATTGCGCCGCAAGGCAGCGTATTAATGGGTGATAATACTACTACTGCCTGGAGTACAGGTTTTTCATTGGGCTATAGAACACCGTTCATCCCGATTATGGTGAGCCTATCAAAAGCCAGCAATGATAATCGTTGGCGACCATATTATTCTATTGGGTATCGGTTTTGACAATTATTGAAAATTATCGATGGTTCCTATAAACAATGGTTGTTTCTGACTTTTTCAAACTATTCAGAGCAGAAGACAAGAGCAGATGAAACGAATTAATTTGTGGTGTTATTTATCTTCTTTATTAAAACCACTTCCAAAGTTCTCATGATGAAAAATATAAATTTGTTCATTTTTTTAAACTTTTTTCTCTTGCACTTTGCTTTCGCCCAGCAAAATTTTCTGAAACTCAAAACGCTGGATGCCAAAGACAACAGTCCGCTTGTAGGTGTGTCAATTGTGCAAGCCGGAACAACTAAAGGCGCCGTTTCTGACATAGACGGAACTGCTATACTGAGGGGGATACCCAACGGCGACCAAACCTTGATTTTATCCTTTATTGGGTATAAAACGGATACCCTTAGCCTCTCTTTTCCATTAGCTGACACCTCGCAATGGATGGAAGTAAAAATGATGGCGGAAGCCAGTGATTTAGAAGAAATCACCGTATCGGCTTTGCGCACCAATGCCCGCATCGAAGACCTACCCATGAAAGTAGAAGTATTAGGATTAGAAGAGCTCAATGAAGAAAACGGAATCAAACCGGGTAATATTGGCAGCCTTTTGGGCGATTTATCCGTTATTCACATTCAGCAAATTTCGGCGGTGAGTGGCGGCTCAGTGGTGCGGATGCAAGGTCTTGACGGTAAATACACGCAGTTGCTCAGAGATGGTTTGCCCCTCTATGATGGCTTTTCGGGTGGCTTGGGAATTTTGCAAATACCCCCGTTAGATTTAAGGCAGATAGAAATTATAAAAGGTTCTGTATCAACGCTTTATGGCGGTGGAGCTATCGGTGGGATGATTAATTTGGTTACAAAACACCCATTGGAAAAGCCCGAATGGACACTCACGTTAAATCAAAGTACCTTGAAAGAATCGAATATCAATTCCTATTTTTCAAAAAAAATGGGCGCATGGGGTATTACGATGTTTGGTGCGGCAAGTAGTCAACAAGCCGTAGATGTCAATAAAGATGCTTTTTCAGATGTGCCTAAAGTGCGGAGTATTTTGCTCCACCCACGCTTGTTCTGGAACAACACTACAACAAAATTTGACCTTGGTTACTCAGGCACATTTGAGCAACGAGATGGGGGCGATATGCAGGCACTTGTGGGCACAACCACAGATTCACTCCATTCTTTTTATGAAAAAAACAGGACACAGCGCAATACATTTGACGGACATTTTAATCATACGTTTTCCAAAACCTTTTCTCTCTCCGCTAAAACGGCTATGAGTTTGCTCAATCGAGAAGTAAAATCAAGCGTTGAACAACCTTTTACAGGAAATTTTGGAACAAGTTATTCGGAAGTATCTCTTTTAAAAACCACTGAAAAAAGCGATTTTGTAGCCGGTACAAATGTAATTACTCAATCATTTCATCCCACTTTGACCACTAAAACGGCTCAATTTGATTATGCTACTTACGGCATTTTTGTGCAAGAAACGTGGAAACCCATTCATAATTGGACACTTGAAGGCGGTTTTCGCTCGGATTATCACAACCGATTCGGCTGGTTTCACCTACCCCGTTTGGCGGTTTTGTTTAAGCCGTCACATGATTGGTCGGTCAGAATTGGAGGTGGTAGCGGTTATCGGACGCCAGATATTTTTTCCGATAAAGTTTCAAATACGCAAACTGGCTTGGTTTTTAATTCAAAGACAAAAGCAGAGTCCTCAACAGGTTACAATTTTGATGGCAATTGGAGCCATTTGTTCTTTGATAAACTGAGCCTCACGCTCAATCAAGCCTTTTATTACGTCAAAATCAATCATCCTATTGTGGCAATGGATTCGGTTTTGACCAATACTGAGGGGTCGGTCAAAACGCTTGGAACGGACACGTATGTGCGGTTGTCGTATGAAAATATTGAATTTTATTTGGGTTATAACCATACCTTAGCCCGAAATTTTGACAACCTGAAATCGACCCAATATGTCACTTACAGCCCGCAGGACAAGATAGCGTTAACGCTGGCTTACGACATTCCGGACAAATGGCGGATGGGTATTGAAGCATCTTGGGTGGCGAATCAATATTTGCTAAACGGTTCAAAATCAAAGCCTTATTGGTTTTTAGCGGCTATGATTGAAGCTAAGTTTAAGCATTATTCAATCGTCCTGAATGGGGAAAATTTAGCAGATTTTCGGCAGAGCAATTTTGAACCGTTGTTTGATGGTTCGCGCAAAAATCCGATTTTTCGTTCGTTGTGGGCGCCCATTGATGGCCGTGTGATTAATCTATCGTTGAAATGGACAATTTTGTAAGTATTATTATCATCTTCAAAAACCATATGAATTTAATCATGAAACAGCTCCTTTTTATATGTATGTTGTGGAGTAATCTTCTGTTAAAAGGTTGGGCGCAAGAGCCCTCGTCCAACCAGCCAATTGGCCATTGCCACAATGATTATCGGCTTTTTCATCCTTTTACTACTGCTTTTGAGGCACAAATGGCGTCTATTGAAGCCGATGTTTTTTTTAAGAGAGGCAAATTATTTGTAGCTCATACGCCGTTTCATTTAAATCAACAACGGACTTTAGATAAACTTTATCTACAACCTTTAGCTGAAGCGGCTCGTGAGGGAAAAATATGTAATATGCAATTGGTGATTGATATCAAAAACAACAGAAAGGCGGCTTTGAGGGAAATCACCGAAGAATTGAGTTGTTACGATGATGTATTTAATGATTGTAGCCCCATTAAAATAATTATTAGTGGCAAACGCCCGCCCCAAAAGGATTGGGATTCTTTTCCGAGTTATATATATTTCGATGGGCGACTTTCTGAAAAATATTCTGAAACCCAACAAAGTCGCATTGGTATGATGAGCGATAATTTTAGGCACTATAAGACGCGCTGGAAACTCGGATTTGGTACCAATGAAAAAACCTTGAAAAAAGTAGTCGCATTATGCCACGCTAAAGGCGAAAAAATCAGATTTTGGAATGCCCCCGACAATAAGAAAGAATGGGCAAAATTGAAAGCGTTAGGCGTTGATATTATCAATACCGATAACCCCATAAAACTGAATTTATTTTTGCATAAAGACAAAGCCCCAACTGCCGATGAATGAAAATCAAGCGTTTCAATCCACCGAAGCCAATCTGGAGAAACGTCTGGTAGAATAAGGAAAATCCATGCCCATTAAAAAGGCGCAAATGAAGCCAAAAATCAATGCCAATAAGACAGTCAAACCGTCGGTACTAAAAACAGGTTTTTCAGCCTGATAATCTATGGTAGTAAGAAAAATTCCACCGACCACAAAAGCGATTGCCAGCCATTGATAGAGCCTCAATCCATAATATATCGGCGTTTGTGGTTCTCCTCTAAAATGCTCTTCTACAAATCGGCTTAATCCCGTGAGGATAAAATACAAACCGGCGACCATAGGAATTGAAGTGCCCACAAACCAAAGCGCCGTCAGCATAAAACCAATGATAAAACAAGATGCTACCGAGTAAAACTGGGTGTTATGCAAAGGTAAATCGCCCAAATGTGACAAAACCAAAACCCTTGAACGGGGATGGTGGTAACAAATCCCCATCTCTGAAGAGGTTAATTTGCCGTGACAACAGCCCTGCACCCAACACCTGAAACGACCGACGCCCTGCACCCAAGGCGTGGCAACGGTGAATGCGCTGAGCATGAACCAAATATCGAAATGAAAAATAGGCGTGACCAATAGGATGGCTATCAAACCTCCAAAAACGCTCCCAAAAAAACCAAATGGGCGTGATAATTTGGCGGAACCTTCGATGATTTGCGCCCACAGTCCGGCACCCATAACCGAACAAACGCCAATAATGAATGTTGCCATGGGTTGATTGGTCAAAATCGAAATGATGGAAATACCTAAAAAACCGGCAATGCCCGGATAAACAGCATGATTCATGACCCGCATTTTGCCAATGTACCATTCGCGGTAAGAATTCGCAATTTTCTCAGTTCCCTCCCTTAAGAATTGCCAAATCATCTTGTAATGGATCGCAAAACGGTATAAAACCAAACCTGCCACCACATCCACCAAAGAGTGCATACCGGTTGTGAGGCAACTGACGGAAATGAGAATCGCCAAACTATACACCCCGCTTGTCAACCGCGGATAGGATTGTGAAAAATAATAGGCGGCAAAAAATGCCCATGCCACGTGAAAAGAAGGGAAAGCGCCCGCTGCCGTACTCCATTGCCGTTCAAATATCAATAAATGCCCGAAAGCATCTTGTGGGTCAAGCGGTTTAAACGAGGCGACGAAAGGAAGATATAATTGCATCAAAATGCCGGTTGCTATCATCAAAATACCGGCAATGGTGGCCCCCCTCAGTATAGACGATTTTTTTATAAAAAACGGTAAAAGCCCGACAAACGGATAGGCTATCAGATAAAAGATTTCAGTAAACCCCCAAACCGGTATCGAATATTCAAAAGGCAGATAGGTCTCAATGGCATAGCTTGGAACGCCTCGGAACGTAATGAGTTCGTAGAGCATCAACCACGGTATCAAAACCAAAAGAATAAAAGACCACTGTTCCCAACGGGTTGTTTTTTTATCCTTAGCAGGCGGTATGGCTATCAGAGGCCTATAATTTTCGGGTTTGAAAATAGTGTCAATGGCATCTTTTTCATAACCCAAAACCAATGCTGCCATGCCCAAAATAAAAATCGGTGACACCAGCCACAAACCACTCGCCGAACCCGAATAAATAGACAATCCAATGCTCAAAATACCCGCGCCGACATAAATGGGATGCGATATATACCGATAAATTCCTTCCATAACAAAACGTTTGGGCGGGTAGGCATTCATGGGTAGTCCTTTACCATAAATCCATAAATCGAGCATACCCCTCAGTATCAACGCCATTCCGATAAATGACAAGATGAGTCCACCATTTTTGTCATACACAGCAGGCAATGTGATAAACTTTTCAGTCTGAACAGCCCATTGTTGCAAGAGGATGGGTATTAAAAGGACAAATAAACTACCATACAATATTTTGCCAATAATCGCAAATCTTTTCATTTCCAAATCGCTATTTCGTGAATCGCCCAACCGTTTACTATTTCTTTACTGTCTTTTTTATGGGTCACAATGCCTTTACTGCGCCATTTACACTCAAAAGCTGACAGCATTTTGAGGGGTAAAAACTGGGTTAACCAATGCAACTTCTTAAAAACCGTATCCAATAAACTGCCTTTTCGCAGTTCCAATTTTTCAGTCAACTGCAAAGCCATTTCTATGTCATGAACCACCACAAGGTCGTCTGAAATATCGACATTTTCGTATTTTTCACCATTCACGTACACAAATTTTTGCGGAAATTTGCCCTGCCATTCAATCCAGACCCAAGAGGTATCCGGCGCATTGAATCGTCCCCAACGGATAGTATCGAAGGGTAAATTTAAAGGATTTATTTCCAAATCCAACCGTTCAGTATAGCCTAATCCGTCAAGTATAACCTTGTCCACCCGCACCCGCGCAGCCGAAAGGGGCTGCTGACACATCCATTTCATCGAACTTTCAGGGTCTTCAAAAAGCGTTTTTTCAATCGGCTCATGAACGGATTGCCACTCCCCTACGATTGCCAAATCTTCATGACGCCATCTTAGCTGAGGGGGTGCCCATTCGGGAAAAGCACGTTTATTGACCGAATAATCCGATTGCATTTTATCCTTTGAAGCATCATAAAAGAGATAATTGGCATAATCCAAATGAAACATATGCCATGTCACCACGCCTATATAACCGATGAAAACATTGCCCTTTTCATCAATACAGTCTGTGTAATATTTTGAAACCGAGAGTTTGTTGAACATATTTGAGCCCTATTTACTTTTTATTCCTTTGCCATACAGAACCATTCACCCAAACCATTCGGCGAGCATTATCTTCTAATCTCGCTTTCAATCCACCTTCCCAACCGGTGGCAAGGACAGTCGAATTGTCAATAAAATAACCTTCCGATTGAGCATTGAACTCGTTGATAAAAGTCAATTTATCGCCATTTTGAAGAACTTTACTCACGCCACCTGAATTGCCCGTTCTTTCAGAGTAATCATACCAAATACCGCTCAAATCCGGACGGCTATTCGGAGTTGCGCGTTTATCCCTTTGCCATACAGAGCCATTGGTCCAAACAATTCGTCGGGCATTGTCTTCTAATCGCGCTTTCAATCCTCCTTCCCAACCATTAGCAATAACAGTACTATTATCAATAAAAGAACCATCCGATTGAGCATTATATTCATTAATAAAAGTCAATTTTTCGCCATTTTGCAACACTTTACTCACGCCTCCTGAGTTACCTGTTCTTTCTGAGTAATCGTACCAAATACCAGATAAATCAGGTTGGTGGCCTGTTACTGAAGGTTTTGTTCCACAAACACCTCGTATCAAAACAGAACCCGAATAATCCTCACTTTGACCTGTTTTTACCATCCTATCATTGGATTCAATACGGAATGATATTGTTCCGCTGCCTTGCAAATTACCACCCGGCAAATCTGCCCAAGTACCTGTTAGGGTATTCCCAGCCACATATCCCATGAAGACATTGATGACCCTTGGTCTGTCATCATAGTGCCAATACACAGTGTTTCCGACTTGTCGGATTTTATAGCATGCACCATTTTCATCCGCCCATTCACCTGTCAATTGAGCGTATATATGTTGTGCAATTATAAAAAAAATAAACATCAATACAATATTCTTTGTCATAGCTCAAAACTTTACATTGTTACTAAAAACTTTTTTGCAATACCCAATTCTCTGAATATATGACGTTGCTTGAAATTATGTTGTCGGCTTCGAGTTAATATATCTCTCAAACTTTTCAATACATCCAGAGTATAACGACCTTTGTTAATCATAACACAGTCAGCCAATGCAGCGTGAGCAGCATCCGTAATCTCTCCTCGAGTTGCCAAGCCTTGTTTGTTGAGGTTTTCGAGAACTTGAGTTGCCCAAATTACAGGTGTATGAGCCGCTTCGCAAATCCATAAAATTTCTTCCTGTACTTCACTCAATCGCTCAAAACCAATCTCAACGGCTAAATCTCCACGAGCGATCATGACCCCTATACTACCCTTTTCCATACCTTGCAAAATCAATGCGGGTAAGTTATTAACAGCTTCATTTGTTTCAATCTTTGCTACGATAGCAAAATCGGGCTTGTCTAACAAAGCCAATTGAGCTTGAAGAGCTTGAATATCGGCAGCTTTATTCACAAAAGAAAACCCAACCATGTCAGCATGTTCTACAATAAATGGCAAACATTGTAAATCATATACAGTAAGTGGATTGACCTGAAAAGAGGTATCCGGAAAATTGATACCTTTCTCTTGTTTTATAAATGGTTTTTTAGCTGATATTCGCACTATTTTTATAAAAACAGCATTCTCCAAATTGCGAACGACTATTGCCTCAAAAAGTCCATCATCAAACAAAACACGTTGCCCATATTGAAGTCTTTTGATAATATCAGGTAGAGTACAATTGATTGCTTTGACATATTTAGCCGGTATAGCTTCTGATCCCAACAATAATATTTCTTCATCGAGTTTGACCTTAATTTTACCCTCTTTTTGTCCTTTACCTAAAATTTGAGTTCTCATTTTTGGCCCCGCCAAATCCATATAAATTTTGCAGGGGATGTGCATTTTAATTGAAGCTTTTTTGATATTTTTTATCATTTTGAACCAAATAGAAACATCATCATGTGCACAATTTATACGCGCAATATGCATCCCATTTTGCAATAAATCACAGATATGTTGAAAATCATTCGAAAATTCGCTATCAATCGTCACCATTATTGAGGGAAGATTACTATTGTCATGATTTCCTAAAAGGGTCTTGACATTGTGCTTTAATTGATTCAGTCCATCAAAATATGTAAAAGTGGGAGTGGGCAGTTGTGTATTTCCCAGTAATTGCATCACCTTATATAACTGCGCTTTAATGTGACTTTCACTGCTCGCCAATGAAGACAAACCGTAGTAATGCAGACTCTCTTGCAAGGCATGAATATTTTCGGAGCGAAATACGATATAGTCTATCAGATTAATAACGCTTTCTCGGTGTTGTGGCATTACCATTTCTATCAAATGGGCTTTTGAATCTTCAACAGCCAACATTTTATCATATAGCATTTGCAACTCAAACAAAAGCTCGGATTTGGTTTTCATAGTGGTGATTTTTTTTTATACTTTTGAGCCCTGCAATAATACGCTATTATAAGCATAGCCTCATTGATATGTAAAAATCATCTTTATTGGTCAATCAAAAAATGATAATTATCAGAAGAGTCTATGATTTCAGTTAATAGGAATATTTCTGAAAACAAAAGAAATTTGTAGATTTGCCACCATGACCGCACGCCAAAACATAGCCTTGTTTGTCCTAATTGTCATTCTTTATAATACAGTTGGCTTTATAGGGACTTTTAATGGGATTCGCCAAGCCTGGCGGGAACATATCAGATATGAATTGGTCTCAAGTGTAGGCAAAACATCATTAAATATCTTCCATTTCCATAAGACACAATTTAAACATAATACCAAAGAATTTGAGGATAATGGACACTGGTATGATGTCACCGATATTGAAATAGAGGGTGATTCGCTCACGGTTTATGCTTTCGATGATGCCGTAGAAACACAATTAGTCGCAGAATTTCACAATATTTTAATTGAAAAAGCGACCCAAGACACCGATTTTTCGGCAAAAACAAAACAGCATTTAAAAAACTTCATAAAAGAGTTTTTATTCAAATATTCTGTCAAAAGCTCCCCCCCCTCAGTACAAGAAGCTTTTTTACCCCATTTTACGCACATTCAATCTGCATTAACACAACTCTTTTTAGAGATTCAATCACCTCCACCGGAGGTCTAATTTTCATTTCTATCCATCCATAATACGTTATAAAAATTGTTTGGCATTTGTATGTCGTTCAATTTCATTTTCCATTTTATGAGCTTTAAAATGAATGAGGCATGAAAAAATCCTTTTTTGTGGGGATATTCCTGAGCTTATTCTGTTTCAAAGTATGGGGACAAACGGATACTACAGCCCGTGTTTTACAAGAAATCACCGTGTCTGGTATCCGTGAATCACCTATAAAAGAAACGTCATTGAATATTTCGTCGGTAAGTGTTGATAAAATGCGTGAAAACGGCTCTTTCAATGTGTCTGATGCCCTTGCCAAATTGCCGGGAGTGAGTCAGATGAATACGGGCGTGGGTATCTCAAAGCCAGTGATTCGCGGTATGTATGGCAGTCGTGTACAAGCTGTACTATCCGGTTTGCGTTTTGACAATCAGCAATGGCAAGATGAACATGGTTTAGGCTTGAGCGATGTGGGTATTGACCGCATCGAAATCATTAAGGGACCCGCCGCTTTGTTGTATGGTTCGGAGGCAGTGGGCGGTATTTTAAATATTTTAGAAGAAAAACCAGCCATTGCCAACTCAAAAGAAAGCGATTTTAATGCGCGTTTTTTCTCCAATACTTATGGTCTTTACGTTGATTATGGCTCTAAAAAAGCGACGGATGAGCGCAATAAGTCATTTCGATTTGGCATAAATACCAATGCCGATTATACTGATGGCAATAAAAACCGTGTTTTAAACTCTCGGTTTGGTGGGCTTTATGCTAAGTTGGGTTGGGGTAAAAATAAGGCAAAATGGATTCAACAAAATCATTTCAGTTCATCGTTTGATTCTTTCGGCTTTATTACCGACGACAATCAAAATGCTAAAACCTTCGACGGACGATTGAGCCGAAGCATGGACGGGCCCCATCACTTGGTTTTTCTGAATATTTTGGGCAGTCAAAATACTTTATCGCTTAAAAATTCGACCATTAAAATCAATGCAGGATTCCAATCCAATTTAAGACTTGAAGATGAAGGCGGCTGTAAAATCAGTTTAAGTATGTTATTGAGTTCTGCTTTGTACAATTTTCAATGGTTGAAAACGATTGGTAAAACGACATTCATATTAGGCAACAATACCATTTTTGAAAACAATCATAATTTCGGTTCGCGGGTGATTATCCCTAACGCCAATATGTTTGAAACGGGTCTTGCTGTTTTTATGAAGAATAATTTGGATAAAATTATCCTTGAAAGCGGCATTGGAACGAGCATCCGCAATATTCATACGGTGTTGACTCAGGGTGTAAATACCGCAGAGCGTGAAATCCAACCTTTCAATAAATGGCAAAATGCCATCAATGGCTCGTTTGGAGTTGCCTATAATCCATTGTCGGTTTTGAATTTTAAAATCAATGCTTCTTCGGGTTTTCGGTCGGGCAATTTGGCGGAGTTGAGTTCCAATGGTTTGCACGAAGGCACTTTGCGTTGGGAAGTAGGCGACCCAAATATGAAAATTGAGCAAAATTTTCAAGTGGAAGCGTCCATGAATGTGAGCAATGAGTTTATCGGTTTTTCACTCAATCTATTTAATAATGATTTTCAAAACTATATTTATCTGGCACCGACTGGCAAAGATTATCTCGGTTTTCAGGTGTTTAATTATCGGCAATTCGATGCTATACTGAGGGGGGGAGAAGCAACATTAATGCTCAACCCTACAGCTCATATGCACTACGAATCTGCTTTTTCAACAGTCAAAGGAAGGTTATCTAATGACACTTATTTACCTTTTATTCCAGCCGATAAATGGCATAATGAGATGCGTTATTCAATGACCCCCTCCGTATCAAAACCTCATTTGTATTGGTTTTCAGCGAGTATTGATAATTATTTCAAGCAAAATAAACCTGCTCAATTTGAAACTGCAACCAATGCATATTATTTGATAAATGCCGGATTGGGCGGCGATTTTACCTCAAAATGGCGTTTGATTAAATGGAGTGTGATGTGTAATAATCTTTTGAATACAGCGTATTATGACCATTTAAGTCGTTTTAAACCTTATGGAATTTACAATATTGGGCGCAATGTGGCTATAAATGTCCATTTTCCGTTGAATAAAGGCGCTACCCTTGTAAATCAGAAATTTTAATTAAGTAAAGCTTAAAAAACAACTTGTGCATTTTCAATTTAACACATAGGCACATAGAGCACATAGAATTATGCGTAACTTATTGATTATCAATTTCTTATAAAAAAACTATGTGCCCTATGTGCCTATGTGTTAAAGAAAACAGAATCAAGTTATTGTTTGTTCATTACTAAAATTTTAAAAAATAAAAAACAATGAAAAAAGTAATAAAATTTTCAGCTATCATAACACTATTTGCTCTCGTTTTATGCACCCAATCATCATGTGATAAAGGTCTTTTACCGCAAATTTCTTTTAAAACTGGCGCGGGATATACTTCTGCTAATGCCACGGTTGCCAAAGGCACGACCATCAAAGTGGGCATCAACGCTGCCAAATCGGAAGATAAAGACGTGTTGAAAACATTTAATGTCTCGTCTAAATTTGATGGCGCCACCACCCCAACGACTTTTAAAAATGAAACGTTAACGGGTACACAAGGAGATAACTACTCAACAGATGTAGATATCACCACCCGCAATCAAGCAGGTACAGAGGTGTGGATTTTTACGGTCACAAACCGCGATGGCTTGATAAATTCGATACAATTAACTTTGACCGTGCAGTAAATTGTCAAAGAAGAAGCATTAATTTACTATTTGGGGGATTTGAATTATTTTTTGAAAACATATTCCGCCCGCTTTACTTACTCTTATACTTTAATAATTTATGAAAAAAATAGTCACCTTAACTTTTAGCCCGTGCATTGATAAAAGCACGTCGGTACAGTCTTTAATCGCGGAAAAAAAGTTGCTGTGTTCAACTCCTAAGTTGGAACCCGGCGGTGGTGGCATCAATGTAGCCAGAGCCATTAAAAAATTAGGCGGCGAAGCTACCGCCATATACCCGTCGGGTGGCTATACCGGCAAGTTTTTCAACCATTTATTAGAAAACGAAAATATCCCGTCCGTTATCATCGACACCACGCATGAAACAAGAGAAAATTTCATTGTTGTTGATGAATCTACCAATAATCAATACCGTTTTGGGATGCCCGGTACGGCGTTATTGGAAAATGAGTGGCAAGCTTGTTTGAAAGCCGTAGAAGGCATTGACAATGTGGCATTTATTGTCGCCAGTGGTAGTTTACCGCCGGGAGTTCCATCAAATATCTATGTGCAATTAGCCAAGATTGCCAAAAAGAACAAGGCAAAACTCATCATTGATGCCTCTGGCGAAGCCTTAAAAGAAGCATTGGATGAAGGAATCTATTTGCTCAAACCCAACCTTGGGGAATTAAGCGCATTGGTGGGTGAAAAAGAATTGCAGCCAAGTGACGTAAAAGATGTGGCATTAGGCATTATCGCTAAAGAAAAATGTGAAGTGATGGTGGTTTCAATGGGTGCAGCCGGTGCGATGCTTGTCACAAAGGATATTGTTACCACAGTGGCACCACCCCCTGTAGTCAGAAAAAGTACAGTCGGTGCCGGGGACAGCATGGTGGCAGGTATTATTTTTTATCTTTCAAAGGGAAAAAGCTTAGTGGAAGCGGTGCAATACGGTGTCGCGTGTGGCACCGCCGCTACCATGAATTCCGGAACGGAGTTGTGTAAAAAAGAGGATGCGGATCAATTGTTTCGACTATTGAATCCTGTTGTAGAAAGACAATGATTGGGACAGAGGGTTATTCCTGCACTTTTTTTTCACCGTTCCATTTAGGATTTAGAAAAAAATGGGTCAATCCAAGGGCAAGTAATAAAGTTGCTAATCCGAACATAATTTTAGAATCAACAATTTTGATATCAAGAGTAATTACTTTATTTGCCACTGCAATGATGGCAATTTGAACGATTGGTAAGGTAGGAATTGCCTTTGAAACGACAACGATATGCAGTGCTTTAAACAATTCGTAGCCAATAGTAATAATCAAAATAGATTCAAAAGTACTGAATAACGTTTCAACTTCTATAAGCATGACTGGGGGACTAAATAAATCCATAACGATAGTCTTCACTAAATCAATGGAGGCGAGGATTAAGCAAAAGATGAGTACCCCCATTAAAAATCGCAACATTATCTTACTGATGAGAATAAGAATCCTATCATATTTATTTAATTCGTCCATCACCTAATAGCTGGTTTAAAGTTTATTCAATATTATATACCTCAAGAGTATCAGCAATACTCATTTTTGATTTGGTCAAAATTAATGATAAAATTCAAGGGGAGGTAATAATTTTGATTTATTTCTGGAGCGAGGCTATTTCGATAATCGTTTGAAACGCAATATTATCGCCCCCCTCAGTATTCTTCCCTTCAAAACAACATCCGCAGCTCACCACCGCGCATGAAAAAAGCCGCCACTCAATGAAGAGAAGCGGCTTTTTTGTCATGGATGATGTTTGAAATTCTGTGTCAGAATGACTATATCTAATTGAAGATCAATTGGTATCGGACGACTCAACACGAAAAACTAAACACATTGGATTAATAACGGTTTCCACCGCCACCGTATCCGCCACCGCCGTTGCGATTGCCACCGCCGCCGCCGCGATTGAAGCCGCCACCGCCGCCACCGCCGCGATTAAAGCCACCGCCGCCACCGCTGCTGCGGTTTTCACGTGGTTCTGCTTTCTTCACAACGATAGTGTTACCGTCGATATCAGTGCCATCAAGTGCGCTGATAGCAGCTTGACCTTCTGCATCATTTGCCATTTCTACAAAGCCGAAGCCCTTAGAACGACCTGTTTCACGGTCATTGATAACGTTAGCAGATTCGACTGTGCCGAATTGCTCGAATGTTTCACGCAACGTATCACTGTCGGTGCTGTAATTGAGTTTTGCAACAAAAATATTCATCAAAAAAAATTGAAAAAATTATAAAATAAAAATAATAAAAAATACAACTAAAGAATGAGTGGAATGAAAAAGGCAGGATGGAAAGTTGAAGAGACAAACTCTAAAAAATAAGACACTAACAAGAAACCATCTAACTTCAAGGCTTATAAAAAGCCTACAAATCACTAATCGGATATAAAGGTAATCTCTATGGTTTAGAATTCCTAATTTTTTTATCTTAATACTTTAGAAAATTTACGGTTTTGTGATTATTCACACAAAAACGGGTTAAAATTGACCATAAGTGCCTTATAATGGGAAATAAAATTGTGTAAATTACGCACTGTTTTAGTGCTGATTGGAGAACACCCTCCTCAATAATACATTAAGCCCTATTCTATAAACTTTCCCAATCACAAGATAGCTATACTGAGGGGTGCTTTATAACGAAAAAAAATAATATCGTGGGCAAATATTTACTATATTTGCCTATCTAAAAATGAACGCAAGGAACAAGTATTATCCACACTACTAAAAAATGATAGGTAGCAACACTCTTTTAAAATTTCAAAGGCTTCGGCAAGGAAATACGGTTTATGGCTTGGCGCCACATAAGCCTATTCTGTTATTGGCTGTTATTTATCAGATGGAAAACTATATTATTTATAGCGTAGAAATTATTAATATCGAATTATAATAGTATGATAAGTAAAATAATAAAAATCAAAGGAGTAGGTAAATTTTTAAATACCAATCCAAGTTCTAATGCAAATTTTAGACAATCTAACATAATTTATGCACTAAATGGAAGTGGTAAAACTACTTTAACATCAATTTTTAGATCACTTTCTCAAAATGACGAAAAAGTAATTGAAAATAGGAAGTCTTTTGATTATAAGGAAGAACAAGATATTCAGATATTGATTGATAACAAACCATTTAGATATACAAAAGGTGGTAAATGGACAAATAGTGGGTATCCAGATATAGAAGTATTTGATATTTTCTTTGTTAATGATAATGTTTTTTCAGGATTTGAAGTACTACCCGATAACAGGAAGAATTTGCATAAATTCCTTCTAAGTAAAGAAATTATTGATTTAGATAATGATATTAACCAAATTAAAAATGAAATTTCGGCTGTTAATAATAAAATAAGTGATTTGACAGGTAAGTTAAATTCTTTAAAAGGTGATTTTACATTAGAGGGCTTTCTGAAATTTCAAGGTGACGAACAAGAATTAATTGGTAAAAAATTAGCTTTTGGAAATTATATAGAGCAATATAATAACAAGGATATGATTCGGGCTAAGGAACAATTAAGGACAATAAATCCATTTTCAATTAAAATTAATTTAGAAAAATTAAAGGAACTTCTTTTAATTAATATTGAAAGTGTTTCCAATCAATATTCATCTTATGTAGAATTGTTTGAAAACCGTAAGAAATCGCTTGACAAGTATTTTGGCAACAAAACTGAGGCTTGGTTGCTTCAAGGGTTTAAAGCAATAAATATTGAAGGGTATGATTGTGGATGCCCTTTTTGTTCAAATACTGAATTTACATCAAATCAAATAATTTATGCGTATGGACAATTTTTTAATGACTTTTATAATTCAGTTAAAAATGAAATTTCGAAATCAATAATTGAATTCAGTCAAATTAGTGTTGATACTTTTGAAGCAAAATGCCAAACCAATACGGAGGTTAATAGTAACAATAACTCTTTTTGGAAAAAATATCTTTTTGAAATAACCAACCCAGTTTTAGGTATTAAAGATGAATGCAATGAGATTAAAGAATGTATAAATCTTATTTTAGATATACTTTCAAAGAAAATGAGCTCCCCATTAGTGCCTATTGACCCAAATATTATTGATAGATTTCAAATGCTTATAATACACATTGAAGAGAAGTTGTCCAATTATAATAATGAAGTAAGTAGCGCAAATACTCTAATTGCCGAGTTAAAAAAAGAAAAATACAATATTAATCTATTAAGACTTGAGTATAATAAAGTATTAAAAGGAATTGAGAGAATTAAGAATAAGGATATTATCCAAATTTGTATGGATTATGAACAGATTGCATTAAAAAAGAAAGAACTTGAAGAAGTAAGAACCCAAAAACAATCTGAACTAAAAAATAAAACAGTTGCACTATTTAAAAAATATTCAAAAACAATGAATAGGTATTTAAATTCATTTAATACACCTATTAGAATCAAAGAAATTAAAAGTCAAGCGTATAGTTCTCCAGATAATTTTGCTGATTATACTTTCGAATTGGGAATTAGTGAAATCAAACCTAATCAAGTTAAACATACTTTAAGCGAAGGCGATAAAAGTTCGATTGCATTTTCTTTCTTTTTAGCAAAATTAACAGAAGATGTAAATATCGGTGAGAAAATAATTATTATAGACGATCCATTATCTAGTCTCGATAGTAATAGACGACAAAGGACTATTGAAGCTATTGAGAAAATTAGCGAAAAAGCTAAACAAGTAATACTTATGAGCCATGATGAATTTTTATTGTTTGACATTTATGAAAGAGGTAAAATGACAGACATACATACTTTAAATATTGATGGACAGGCTAATATTTGTTCATGGGATATTGAACAAGCTATGGAACATCCATATTTTAAAGTTATTAAAGAACTTAATGAATTTATTCAGCAAAGTAGTAAAAATGTTGATATAGATAATATTCGCAGTAAAATAAGAAAAGCTATAGAAGGTACTCTTAAGTTTAGATATTTTAAATATTTAGATGAAGAAACAATTTTACCTAATGGTAAAACTATTCCAAAGTTTGACAGAAAGTTTGGATTAGGAAAAATGATTGACAAATTAAAATTTTCAAGTTGTAGTTTTAAAATAAAAGATAAGGAAAGAGTTATTGAAAGATTAGTGGAATTAAATGAATATTCAAATCCACCAAATCATGATAATTCTGATATAAGTCACAGACAAGTTAGTACTAATGAACTTGAGTTGAGAGGTTTTATTAGAGATACTTTAGAATTAATTCATGAAATGCTTTAGATTAAGGTACCAACTAGCTTGCACTTTGCTCCTCACTTGGTGTGGACATTATCAGGCTCTTGATCAATAAAAGATATCCCTCAATCGAAATAATAAAAAATATTTATATTAGATTATTAATGATACATAAATTTATGATTGCAAAAAGACCTGATAATTTTTATAATCGAAAATGTCATATAATCGGTATAGGTATTGATGAATACAAAGATAAGCAATGGCCTAAATTAAGAAATTGTAAAACAGATATTGAAAGATTTGTAAATACAGTTTGTAAATCTTTTGAGACATTTGAAGATTCATCAGATTATGTTACATGTTTATATAATCAAGACGCTACTAAACAACTCATTAGAACAACTATACTTGGAAAATTAAATAGTTTGGATAATAGCAAAATTTTAATAATATATTTTGCAGGTCACGGGGCAGAATATGAAAATGAAGGTTATTTGGTATCTTATGAGGCAAAAAGCGACTATAAAAACCCTCAAGGCTCTTCGTTAATCTCTTTTAAAGATTTATTTAATTGGATTAAAGGTTCGAATGCATGGCATATCGTTTTAATACTTGATGCATGTCATGCTGGTCGAATAATGAATGCTAAAAGGGCAACAATATATAAGAATGAAAAAAATTTTGATGATTATATAAATGAAAATATTGGTATAGAAGACCTAAGTGAGATTAAGAGTCATAAATCGGCGTGGGTGATTACATCAGGAAGTGACGACGAAAGTGTGTATGATGGGAACGAAAATGGTAGTCCATTTTCTCAAGCACTTAATAAAATATTAGAAGGAAGTTTTAAGTTTAATCGCCCTTTAACTATTGGAGTTGTTGGTTCACTAATGAAGAGACATTTCCCTGGTAAGTATAATCAAAAACCCGATTTCAAAAGGCTATCAGATATTTTAGATTACAAGAGTAATAAAGGTGAATTTGTTTTTGAACCATTAGAAAGAAAAGTTAGAAAAGAAGATGAAAAAATTGTAACAGTAAACGAGGCTCAAAGAGAAGAGCCAAATAGACTTAAAGAGCCAAATTTTGAAAAAAAAAGACCTATTTCATCTCCATATTCTAAAACAGAAGAAGTTCAAAAAGAGGTATATGAGATTAAAGAAATAGAACCCATTAAGTCTAATATCCCTTTTGTAACTGCATTTGTATTGATTTTGAGTATTATGATATTCATTCTAACATATGAAAAAAAAGACGTGATAGAGAGAGGAATAATATCAACCGAAAATACTCTAAATGAAACTCCTTTATCATACTATCTGCCGCTTTCTATGGATACTCCTAAAGCTGCTATTTTGGAAAAGAAAGATATTAGTCATTTTGCAGAAAAGAAAAAAAATAAAACTTTAAAACCGGATAAAAGGATAAAGCACTATGTGGAAGGAGTAATTGATATAACGCATGCTTTTAATGAAGATAAAACTGATAATGAAAACCCTAATATTGTATTTGTAGGGAGTTTCGAAGACAAATCAAATGCTGAAATGCTTTTGGAACGTTTGAAAAAAATCGGTTTTCAAGATGCTGAGATTCTGATGAAAGAAAATCTTCCTTATGCAATTGTTGTAACTGGGTTCTATCAGTTTAAAAGCTCCGCAAAAGCAGAAGTTAAAGCCTTGAAAAAACGGGGAATTGAAGTATATTATTCGAATATTGATTTGTCTAAAATTTACAGAAAAAAAAATTAATTGATTGTCATAAGTTTCCTTTTTCAGCATCATCTTACGCCAAATCTCTGACTTGTGCATACATTATATGGTCTCTGACTACAAGGAATAGGATAAAATAACAAAGGAGGTATCTCAAACTGAATCGAGATACCCCCTTTGTTATGTATCCGCTTGATGAAACATATTTTATCCATCAAAGCCTATATTTCTCTTTTTATGCTACTTCAGAACGTTAAGCGACCTTGACATCAGTATTTTTAGAAAACAATTGCAATAAGACATTATTGAGTTGGCTTACTTGTTCCTCAGTCGGTTCTTCGACATAAAACCGCAATAATGTTTTTTGAAGAGCCGCTAAATGCTGCTGATTGAGTTCCGACAAGTCCGTTTCTACGGATTGAGGCAAACCAAATTTTTCGATAAATTAGTTAGCACGAGCCACCTTTTCTGGAAAAAGGACTTTATCTGTATAATCATTCAGCCGTTTGTCTATTTGAACATTTATGACGATTGTATTATTAGGTGTTTTTTCCATCCTTTATTATTTTCTTATAGTTTATTCTTTCAATAGAGTGATAACATTTTTAAACAACTGAGGACTAATCCGAAAGCTCGCTTCATGAATAAGTCTTTCCAGATAGGGTTTTACTTTTTCAATATAACCTTTTTGCTTGGCTTGAATCAGTAAACCAATGATGCCCGTAATTTTTATACCTAATCGTTCTGCAACAGCCCGACCCGCTTGCTCATCAATCAGCAAATAGTCTGCTTCTAATTCAATGGCTAAGGCGATGGCTTCGGCTTCACCTTTATCTACCTCTAAAAGCAAGGCTGTTTTTAAGGTTGAATTTTTTAAATCCATAACGGTAATCCGATCGGCTTGTTCGAGGATTGCCTTTTGTTTATCAAGTACACATAATTCCTCATAGACGGTTTGTGGAATAATAATGGTCTCGAAAACATTTTTCAAAAGATCCAATTCACCAATTTTAATAAGATTAGTAACGGGAGAAGTGTCGCTGACTATGAGCATCGGTTAGAGTTGAATATCCAGATTTTGTAAATCTTTTAAGACATCCGCCATATCGTAATGAATATTGACATGCCTTTTTGCCAGTTCTTGTTGGAAAGCAATTTGGTCAAGTTGAGCTAATCTTTTCGCTTGTCCGAGCGTTAATTTTTTCTTAGCGTATAGATAAACCGCTATTTCAAGTGTTAATTGACTGGGCGTCATTTTAACACTTTGTAAAAAATCTTTGGATATTACTAAATCATCTACCATGAATTAAGTATTTTATAAGACAAATATACTTATTTTTTTTTTGATAAGATTGATTTTTTTTTGACAATCCTATAGGCATTGGTTGTTTATAAAAGAAAGCAGCCGAATATTGAGGGGGTATCTCAAACTGAATCGAGATACCCCCTTTGTTATGTATGCCGCTTGATGAAACGTATTTTATCCAAATGGGGTGTGTTTTATTTCTACAAAATAATACTTACTTTTGTAAAAAAGAAAATCATGACAAAGCCCATTCAATTTCCGCTCAATGAGGTACAGGTTTCGTTGCTTAAAATGACAGAAAACCTCTCAGAAGAAGATTTGAAAATATTAAAAAAGCTAATCATCGCTTTTAAAGCTCAGCGATTAGCAGAATTGGCTGATAAAATTTGGGATGAAAAAGAGTGGACAGATGAGACTATGCAAACCTTTCTGAATGCTCACATGCGAACACCCTATACAGCCACTCAACAACGGCATAAAACATGAAAATCGTTGTTGACACCAATATTCTACTTGTCTGCATTTCACCACGTTCTACTGCCAATTGGCTTTGGCAAGACATCCTTTCAGGAGCCTTTGAAGTCTATGTAACCACCGATATCCTTCTTGAATACAGTGAGATTATTGATAGAAACATGGGTGCAGAAGTAGCAGAAGCTGCATTAGATTTACTTTCCGAATTACCAAACATGCATCTTGTTCAAAAATACTATTTTTGGCAATTGATAGAGACTGACCCTGATGACAATAAATTTGTAGATTGTGCCATTGCTGCGGGGCTCATTATTTGGTTTCAAACGATAAACACTTAAAAGAACTTCAAAAGTATCCTTATTTCAATGTTCAATTAGTGAGCCTTATATCCAGATGCATTGGTAGTGTGCAAAGAACCTGAGTATTGGGAAGGAAGAGAAGATTTAATAGTGAATCCACTTTTAATAGTAGAAGTAGCCTCCTCAAGCACCCGCAATTATGATAGAGGTGAGAAGTTTTGCTTTATGAGTTACTCCCATCATTCTGTGAATATGTAATAGTAGAACAACACAAACCCCACGTAGAAACATGGTTCAGAGAAAACGAAACAACGTGGAAAAAGTCAGTAAAAAATACAATAGAAGATGAAATTGTATTACAGTCACTGGGTGTAACTATTTCGTTATCAGATATTTATGATAATATAGAATTTTAAAAGAAAAAAACTACCCCCTCAGTATTCCACCCCCAATACACCCCGAAAAGCTGTATTGGGGGTGTTTTATTTAAAAACTTTAGCGCAATTGAATCTTTGGAAAGTGTTTGTTATTTTAAAATAAAAGCAAATTTGGTAATTACCGCAAGAGAGATTATTTTCGTAGATAAATAAGAAGTAAAATGAATGTACGCATGTCAGTTTCAGAAATAATAAAAAGTGCGGCCGGTTTGGACATACAAGATTTTGAGAATCTGTATAAAAAACTGTCAGCCCTTCGTGTACAAAGACATGGAAACCCCACCCTTAGTAATGCTGAAACAAAGCTTCTGAGTCAAATTAATACCCCATTTCCATCCGAAAAATGGGAGCGTTTGAAATATCTTGATTGGAAATTGGAGTTCAGTGCTTTGAGCGAGGCAGAGGAAACGGAATCCTTGGAATTAGCCGAGATTTATGAAAGGTATAGTGTTGAAAGGCTTAAAAACCTTTCTGACTTAGCAGCACTTCGCCATGTAACAATCGAAGAACTTTCAGAACAATTAGGTATTAATACTATTCATTGAAAGAGTAAATAAAACTACCTCCTCAGTATTCCCACCCCTAATACACCCCGAAAAGCTGTATCGGGGGTGTTTTATTTAAAATATTATTTAAAACTTTATGTTTTTATTGTTTTAAAAATTGGAATAAAAATTTTAATTTTACAAAGTTAAAAACATCTTCTGACTACTATTAGAGAACAAAATGATAACCGATTCATACCGCTATCTCGCTACAAAACGCAATACTCGTTATATTTTTCAAAGTGAAGGTAAACAAGGGAAAATTATGAAAAAAATGGAAAGTAAAATAACAGTAAGTATGGAAGATGCTTTGGCGATGCCTGAATATGGGCATTTTCATGAGGTGATTGAGTTTTTGCAAAAAACACCTCCGTCTGAAATTTTCCCTGAGAATTATCAAAAATCTCTGAACCGTATTGTTCCGGAAATGGTAGAACATCTTTATATGGAAAGTGCCACTTTGCCATTAAGAGATGTTATCACATCTATTTTAGCCCAATTATCTAATGAGTTAACAGCCAAACAGTTGTTAAAAACCACTCAATTAATCATAAAAAAATGGGAAAAATTAACAAGTTCCACATATATCAATGATGATACACCAATAATAGGTGTATTGACAAAATAGAAAAAGCATTGGGTACCGATACTATCCTAATTTGCCCCCACGAAATGCCTAAAACAATTTAATCGCCCTTTTCTCCCCCATCCCCTATCACCCGCCGCAACAATTCCTTCCCTGCATCATCATAGAAAAACAAGGTCAACGCCCCCGAAGTGCTTAACTCTATTTTACCAAAGCCGCATGTGGTATCATTGTGCCAAGCCACCATTTTAGGGCGATTTTTGACGCAGATGTGTTCGCCGCCGTTGCCACATACTATCTGCGTGACATTGTTTTTATGAATCAATTGCTGATCGTGGTCGTGTCCCGATACCCAAATGACGTGTGGATAAGGCGCAATATGTTGCTCAAATTTTTTCACCATGCGTTTGTACGACGGTTGGGGCGACATGCCTCGGGCAGCCCGATACATACCCATTACGCCCAAAAGAGCCATGGGTGTATAGTTGATGAAAAAGCGCAGCGGTTGCAACCGCAAAGCATTTTTGCCCGAGAGGTAGAGCGGGTGATGCGTCACTATCAACACTTTTTGACGCTTTTCGGTTGCTTCTTGGAGGTCGGCATCCAACTGTTGAAAAAACAGTTGTTCCGTTTTTTTTCTGGAGTTCTCGATGGTTTTAACGGGGTGAAACAGTTGTTGATGCACCCACCAATCGGTATCGAACACTATCAAAGTAATGCCATCCAATTCAATTTTTTCGGGACCCGGCAGCCCGGCGTATTTGAAATAATGGGCTTGTTCAGGGCTGTATTGCTTCAATGAATCCCGAATATAGGCATTCACCATGTCGCTTTGCCGTTGCACGTATTCCAAACCCTTCGATTTGCCCATTTGCCAATCGTGGTTGCCGGGAATCATGTAAAATTGTCCGCGGTGATGTTTCAACAAATTCAACTGGATGATCAATTTTTGAACGTCCGTTGCGTGGTATTTATGCCCCACCGGTCGGATGCCTTTCGGATAGATATTATCGCCCAAAAACAGAACACAACTCGGCGTGTCTGTGCTGATAAAATGGCTGAATTGAAGATAATTTTTAGATGCGGTGGCTTTTTTGCCCGTATCACCAATCAGATAGAGCCGTGTACGAACGGTATCTGTTTGACCTGCCAAAGTGAGGTGAAAAAGAAAAAGGCTTACAAAAATGAAAAACAAGCGCATCTAAGTAATGATGAATGATGAATGATAAATGATGAACGATAAATGGCACAAAGCGTTGACTATTAAATAGTTGTAAGGAATTACATTCCCGATTATTTAAGTCGAGCTACTTATTAGATTGTTAATATTTGTTTATGAAACTGCTTGTAAAAATGATAAAACGTATAAAAGTACTATTTTTAGTTGAAGATACCGTTACAATTTATCCCATCTTTCACACCGTTCAACCTACCAATTCTACACTTCACCATTTTATGTTTTCATCTTTTGGGTAAAAGAGAGACATTTGTAGTAGCATTATATATCAACCTAAAGCAGCCAAAACAATGAAGACCATCACCCGACTTTTATTTTTATTTTTTGTGGTATTCACTTTCACCGCCAATGCGCAAATCACCCAAACACTCCGCGGTAACATTATTGATAAAGCCGCTGAAACACCCTTGGTGGGCGCGGCAGTTGTGGTAGATAAAATATCGCCACAATTAGGAGCGTTTTTTACGAAGAAAAACAATCGGATGGGTCGTATGTAAAATCCAATAAAAATTTAGATTTTACTAAAAGCCATCATTTTGTGGTCGGTTATGATGTAAAAGTTGGCTCGGATTGGCACGGCAAATTGGAATTGTACACCCAGATACTGAGGGGGGTGCCGATTCAGAAAGTTTCGTCCAGTTTTTCGATGCTCAACACCGGTGCAGCTTTTGGATTTCCGGAAACCGGCTCATTGGTCAATAAAGGCACCGGGAATAATATTGGCATGGAATTGACGCTTGAAAAATTCTTTGCCCAAGGTTGGTATCTGCTTTCTACGACTTCCCTATTCGATTCAAAATATCAAGGTTCGGATGGTATCAAACGCAATACGGCTTTCAACTCTAACTATATTGCGAATATTTTATTGAGAAAAGAGTTTAAATTTGGCAAAAATAAGCAAAATGCTTTCACTATAGATACCAAAGTCACGACTGCCGGCGGACGATATTATACTCCGGTTGATTTGGCAGCATCGCGCAAAGCCAACCGCAAAATATTGGATCAAACAAAAGCCTTTTCGGAGCAACAAACGCCGTATTTTCGATGGGATGTAAAAGTGGGTTATACGCTTAATTCTAAAAAAAGGCACTTTACGCAACAGTTTTTCTTGGATTTTCAGAACGTCACCAACCATAAAAACATCTTCCAACAACGATATTCAGTTGAAAAAGGAGAAGTTTATAAAGTGTATCAAATAGGATTTTTTCCGGATATTTTGTGGCGGGTGCAGTTTTAGTAATGAACAAAAAGTAACTTGTTTATTTTTTTCTAACACATAGGCACATAGAGCACATAGTTTTTTTTATAAAAAATTGATAATTAATGAGTTATGTATAATTTTATGTGCTCTATGTGCCTATGTGTTAAATTGAAAATAAATAAGTTATTTTTTAAGCTTTACTTAGAACTTGAAAAATGGCAACTTTAGTCGGTATTATCAATATTTTAATAATCATTCTCCTTTATGCTTATATTTGGGTATAACATCTTTTCTGATAACATTTTTGAATTAAAATCATGGCACAGTCTTATCAATATTTAGGTTTTGATGATAAATGGTTTCGTCTCATTGGCATACCGGTGTCGGGGTTGATTATTCCACCCATATTTTTTCAGGAAGTTTTAAATGAGACATTTTCCCTTTTTTGCTCAACGATAGTGTGTGTATTACTCACATTCATAGATTGGCAATTTTGTCGGTATATTTTTATCAAAGGCAATCAAAGATTTCCCCATTATAACCAAAATCGTCAGCGGGTCATATGGATAATGAGCCTTTGTTTTGCTTTTATATTAAGCTTTGGCAATATATTTCATCTCATATTAGAGCCCTTGATCGGGTTAGATAATGTCCCGCATAGCCCATCGCTTTTTCAAATCAATGCCGCCAGTGTGTTTTCTTTTATTGTGATAGCGGGTATATATGAGAGTATGCGCAATTTTTCGTTGTGGAAAAAAACCAGCCTTGAAAAGGAGCAGTTGATGAAAGAAAATATCCTATCGCAACTTGAAGGTTTGAAAAATCAGGTCAATCCGCATTTTTTATTTAATTCTTTGAATACGTTGGTGAATATCATTCCCGAACATCCCGAAACGGCGGTGCGGTTTGTGCAAAAACTGTCAAAAGTTTACCGCTATATTCTTGAAATCAGAGACACCCAAACGACCCCCCTCAGTAATGAACTCGATTTTATAAAAGCCTATATGTTTTTGCTAAAAGAGCGTTTCGGTGACAATATTTCCGTGAAAATTACGCCCGATACTGTCCAAAGGACTCCTAATGGAGAGGGTGTCTATGAGAAAGAAATTGTGCCACTATCGCTTCAAATATTGTTTGAAAATGCCATCAAACACAATATCATTTCCAGCGCTCAGCCTTTATTGATAGAAATTTTCGTTGAAAATGACAAACTTATTGTTAAAAATAATTTGCAACGTAAAAATCAAGTACAAGAAGGAACGGGTTTTGGTCTACAAAATATTAAAAATCGGTATCGCTTGATTTGCAACAAAGAAGTGGATATTATTGTCACTCAGCAATCTTTTATGGTCGCTTTACCGTTATTAAAAGCGACCACAGAAACAGTTCAATTCAACTGAAATCATTAACAACCTATAAAATAAATTAACAATGGAAAGTTTTTTTCATAAATGGCAATTCGCTTACTCTAACATCGGTATTCGCTATTTTTTAATGGCGGGGCTGGCATTTTTACTTTTTTACGTCATCTTGAAAAAACCCATGGCGGGGCGTAAAGTGCAAATGAAGTTTCCGGCATTAAGCGATTATGGGCGCGATATTTTTTATTCGGTTGTATCCATCGCCATTTTTAGTGCCGTTAGTGTATGGACATTTTTTGTTATTCATCCTTACACCAATGTCTATGATAATATCAGTGACTACAGCCTATATTACTATGCATTCACGTTTGTTTGGATGTTTTTTTTGCACGACGCCTATTTTTATTGGGCGCACCGCGTGATGCACCACCCAAAAGTGTTTAAATTGGTGCATTTGATTCATCATAAATCCAATAACCCTTCGCCATGGACAGCTTATGCTTTTCATCCGATTGAAGCTGTTGTGGAAGCCGGTATTGTCACCGTTTTTGCTTTTTCTATTCCGGTCCATCGTTCGGCTGTTTTTGCTTATATGCTTTTTCAAATTGCTTATAACGTGTACGGGCATTTGGGTTATGAAATATTCCCTAAAAATTTGAATACGCATTGGCTCGGCAAATGGTTCAACACATCGGTTGCTCACAATATGCACCATAAATATTCCATTAAAAATTATGGTCTATGGACCACTATTTGGGACAGAATGATGGGTACGATGCACGAAAAATACGATGATGCCTACGAAAAAGCGACAAATAATGAGGCTATTACTGTCCGTAAGGAGTCCGCCCGGGAGGAGCATGCTTTGGAGCACAGCAATAGTTATTAAAATATATCATACTTAATTAACCCTTATGAAAGTGCTGATAATAGAGGACGAATTGCCCGCAGCGCGTCAACTGACCAAATTGCTGACTCAAACTGATGAAAATATACGGGTTATTGATGTGATTGATAGCGTGCAAGATTCCATAAAATGGCTCACCACGTTTCCTACGCCCGATGCCGTTTTTATGGACATCCAAATCGCTGACGGTTTGAGTTTCGATATATTCAACCACGTCGAAATCTCTTGCCCGGTGGTTTTTACGACGGCTTTTGACCAATACGCGATTAAAGCTTTCAAAGTGAATGCGATTGATTATTTGTTGAAGCCGATTGACGAAGAAGAGTTACTAGATGTTATAGTGAAAATCCGGCAAAAAAAAGAGGGAACTGTCCGAACCGCAACTGCCTTACAAGAGAATATTTACGGGCAAAACTCCGCCGACTTTTTCAAAGAATTGGCTTTAAATATTTCAAAATCAAATAATTTTAAATCACGTTTTTTAATCAAACAAGGTCAAAGTATCTCTTTTATTGAAACGCCGGACATCGCCTATTTTTACTCAGAAGATGGTTTGACCCAATTTTGTATTTTTCAAAATAAAAAACACATCATTGAAAATACTTTAGATGAATTGGATACACTGTTAAATCCCAAAGATTTTTTCCGTATCAACCGCAAAATGATTGTCAATTTAAAATCCATTCAAAAAATAAGCTCCCATTTCAACGGTCGGCTGAAATTGGAGCTTATCCCTTCCTACAAAGAAGACATCTATGTTGCCCGCGAACGGGTCAATGATTTTAAGGCATGGCTGGGGGCTTAATAATGATGAATGAGGAATTGATAAAGTTATAATTCATTAATTTCCAAGATAACACTCGTCCTTTTATCCGTCAAATCAGGATTAAAACCGACGGACATTAAATACTCGCCCGAATACACCCCCTCAGTATTTAAGGTTGTTTTAGTATCGCCGTAAAGATTGAGCTCCTTAATGGTGTATTTTTTAGAAGCATTCAAACCTTTCAATTTGATAGGTTTTACTGTCAAAGGGTTATAAAAATAGCGATTGGTAGTGACGTAATTAAACATAACAGCACGGGTCTGTGCTTCGTTGACGACAATGGATGAAGCCAATTCGTTGTCCCAAGGGTTGACCAATCGGTAAAAATCGCCTTTCCAAATCACATCTTGAACAGATTTGTAGTTCTTCAACGCTTGTTGACTAAACGCTAAATCTGTTTCACTTAACTGGCTCACGACAATATCATAACCCATTTTACCCATCATGGCCACGTCTGTACGAAATTTTATAGGCAATTTTGCCCAATCGGTGATATGGTTACAATGAGCAATTAATGGAAAATAATAGGACGACTCCCATTGTATAAAAATTCTTTCTAAAGGATGCGTATTATCGCTCAACCAATATTCAGTGAAATATTTCAAGGCTTCATAGTCCACTCGACCACCTCCACCGGAACACAACATCATCGGTACTTTTGGATATTTAGCTCTGATACGTTCCAAAACTTTATATAAACCCTTGACATAATCCACGTACAGTTGCGACTGTTTCTGACCTGTTTTTTGTAAATAAGACGAATTCGCATTGTAAAACACGGCATTGCAATCCCATTTTATGAAAGCCAATTCAGGGTTTTTAGTAAAAAGCGTATCTAAAACGCCAAAAACATGGTCTTGTACTGAGGGGTTCGACAAATCCAAAACCAATTGATTCCTGAAATAATGTTCTGGTCTTTCGGGTTGTTTGATGACCCAGTCGGGATGTTTTTCGTACAACTCACTCTTCGGGTTCACCATTTCAGGTTCTACCCAAATTCCGAATTTCACTCCAGCTTTGGTAGCTTCTTTTACCAAATAACCTACGCCGTTAGGCAATTTTTTACGATTCTCTTGCCAGTCGCCTAAGCCGGCACGGTCATCATTGCGCGGATATTTGTTCGCAAACCAACCATCATCCAATAAAAACATATCAACGCCCAATTTTTTAGCATCTTTAAAAAGACCCACTAATTTAGGTTCATCAAAATCAAAATACGTCGCTTCCCAATTGTTTAAAAGTGTCAAACGAGAACCTTCTCCATCCAAAAGGCGGTATTTACGCGCCCAACGGTGCATATTTCTACTCGCTTCACCTTTTCCTTTATCCGAATAGGTGTAAATGAATGATGGCGTTTTAAACTCTTGATTGGCTGCCAACGGATATTCGGATGCATGAGGACTGATGCCTGCAATCAAACGCAAATTATTGTAAGTATCTACCTCAAAATCCATCTGAAAATTACCCGACCAAGCCAAAGTACCCAACAGCACTTTACCCTCATCTTCGGTTGCCGGTTTATCAAAAGACAGCATAAAAGTCGGTGGTTGAAAAAGATTGGCTCTCGCACCTAATTTTGAATCCAAAACCTTGATACCATGGGATAATAGTTCTTCTTCGGGCTTCATTTCACGTCCCCAAACACCATGATAGTGATTGAGATAAAATTTATCGCCATTAAAATAAAGGTTGGCAGAAGCATATTTCTCTAAAATAATCGCTCCTTTTTCACTATTTTTAATAACAGACCATTGCTCAACCGTATTCTCTTTGGCATATGTTTTATAAAACAAAGTCACTTGAATGGGATAAACAGGGTCTTTCATTACCACGCTCGTTAAAGTGACATTTTCATCTATTTTTTGAACTGAATGGCTGTCATAAAGCAGTTCAGTGGACGTATTGCCATCAGCGTGGGTGATGCGCAAGGCAGGCTCAACAAGGCTCCAAGATCCACTCGGCGTGTAAACATGGTTGTAAATGCCCGCATTATCATCTTTAAACTGATACTGCATAGCAATAGTGCTATACTCACCCGTCTGAGACAAACGCTTACCGAAATGATTGATAAACAAGCGATTCGTTTTATCGGTTTGTAAAACAAGGGCATTGTCTTTAGTTTCAATAGCAATTACAGCATT
>JANPGW010000268.1:0-5611 GCA_031424115.1 Saprospiraceae bacterium
AAACCCTGCCGATGGCGCTAAGATGATTTTGTACTTAAAACCTTTCTCAACAGTTTGAGGTATATCAATTTTAGGACATACTTCTGACAGTTTGAAGTCCTCCAATTTTTTTAAAACGGCGGAATCATCCGCTTTAAAATAGATATCAAGGCTTTTTGAGTTGGATTTATTGTTATTGTCCAACGTTTTGACAAATCCTTTTGACAGGATAAAATGGGCGATTTTGATAAAAGCTGTGCGGCTCTGGGTTGTTCCCGCAGCATCTAAACGGCGGATGTGATTGAACAATGACAAAAGATGCGGCGACCAAGGCAATTTGAAGGGATAAGAATACACCTTGCCCGTGCTCTCGCGTGCGAGAGCCGAATTGGTTGCCGTGATGGTGATAGAAGTGCTTTCATCCAACGGCACGCTTGTATTGTCGATAACCAATTCAAGCATTGTATTTTGTTATCGTTGTGACCCAGATGTAGCCACCATCGTTTGTACCTCCTCCTGTTTTCATGGCAATTTTTTGTCTGATTTTTTGTCTAATCTTCCATTCCTGTTGCGCCTTTTCGCTTCTGAAATGCTTGACTTCAAGAGGGACCACAATCAAGAAAAAATATAAAAAGGTGGTAAGCCCCCACAAGGTTGAAGTCAGCCAAACGGCACGTATGGCGAGGGCTAAAAAGGGTATGTCATGCCAGTATCGGCGTAGAAATATTTTCAGAAATTTCTTCATTGTTACAGGCTTTTAGGTAGGCTAATTCGTCGGCGGGTGCTATTTCGAAGCCCTGCTCCAGATAGTGAGCCAACCATTTTTCGTAAAGGCATAGGTCGTTTACAAATCGTTCCACGGTTTGACGTTCGTGATTCTCCATGGTTGTATCATTAATCCAACAGGTTTTAACCCGTTGATAATCCCTCACAATGGGTTAAAACCCATTGGGTTTAATTAATTTTTCAGATAAGCGATGCCGCCTATAACTTTGAAATTGTAAATCCGCGCGGCGCAAAACGCGCATTGAGCAACCCCCGTCCCATCCGGATTCTTGAAATAAGTAGAGCTGAACGTGAACGTTTTGAAAATAGATCCCTTGTACCATATCGTGTACTCCCCCCCCTCGCGGAAGTTCGTCGCATTTATAGTTGTATTCACATCTGAACCCACATTGCTAAAATCAATCGGAATCGTGTACATCAATTCAGAATTGAAATCAAGTGTCATGCTCGACGCATTGTTTGCTGTAATCACATCATTCGCCGTTTGCGAAATCTTGAGGTTTTTTGTCTGAACACGCGTCACAACGCCCGCCGTCGAAATGTTCAAAATATAGTCCGGCGTGATAGAGATAGGCAAAGTTGACGTCAAGTTAAGATAACTGTTGACGAAAAGCGAATCGGTATTGACGCCCCCTAACACGTTAAATTTGGAGTAGCGGTTCGTGATGCCGCCGACCATGACCCGACCATCATCATACAATCTGAAACGCTCAACCGCGCTCGACATATAGTATATGCCGAGCGCATCTTGGTTGAAATAATTGACCGCCGTTTTGAATTGTCCAAACGTAACCACACCCATTGTGTCGGTGGCTGTGATATGGACTTTTGTGTTAGTCCATAATCTGGCACTTGGTAATAGCTGAGCGTGGAGGTTTACGCTCAGTATCATAATTAAATTAATATAAAAATGTTTCATTTTCATTTTTTTAGTCCCCTACATTCCAATCTGCTCCATCAAAAATTAATCGGTATGCTAAACGCCCCGTGTAAATCACAAGTGTAGTGCCTCCATTGATAGTGTTAGCGCCCCCAGCTGCGATGGTCACGGCATTGGTTGTCACATTTTTTTTTACAACGGTGAAAATCGTTCCCGTAGGCGGGGTTGTCGGTAGTGTGATCGTAAACGCTGCCGTTGTTGCGTCAGCAATTATGCGCTGATTAGATGTCGTTGTGAGTGTTGTAGCAGACGTGATACTTGTCGCTGTTTCAACTTTGCTACCTGTCAGAACAAATCCACCACTTAGAGCGGTGACGCCGCTAAAAGTCTTGTCGCCGGCAAAAGTTTGCGCCGCAGTTGATACAACACCCCTCGCAGCTGCAGACGCTGAAGGTACATTCAGTGTAGCTGAACCCCCTAAAGCAACGGGCGAACTTGTCCACGTGATATCCGTTCCCGTTGTACCAACAGCAGGGAATGTAATGGTGCTATTCGCAAGATTCGCATTGGGCAATAACCCTGTTACCTCAGCCGAAGCAAGGTTGATGGCACTGGTTGTAAATGCACCTGCGACACCTGCCGATTTTACCGGTCCCGCAGCTAAGTTATTGGTGATTGCCAATGTGCCCGCTCCGGTAATAGGTGAACCGGAAATAGAAAAGCCCGTTGGAACCGTGGCAGCTACGGAAGTAACCGTACCTGACACACCGGCTGCCGATACAATTTGAGCGGGGGTTGCTGTACCCACAGTGCCATTGTTGTTTACCTCAATGGTGGCTGTGCCACTGACAGAAGGAAGATTTTGCGCGAAAGAAGCTACACTTCCTATCAATAAAAGAAATAAAAGAACCTTTTTCATTACATGAAATTTTAAGATGAAATAATTATTTGAATTAATATGCCACCCAATCAACGCCATCACACTCAACGATGAGTGACACGTCTTTTGAATAGATGCTTTTTAATAATGTGTTGTTTGAGTTCCTTATATTGACCATAAAGGGGGCGTTATTGTCTTTTTTGAGCGTGTATTTCCATCCTCTATTTGCCGTTGACGCAACAGGCAATGTAATATTAATATCGCTTGAGTTGGGTCGTACTAACAGAACATTCGACTGTCCATTGAGTGTGATGTTCGAGGATATTACTTCTACTTTTGAGGCTTGTACGCCGTTGATGAACGATGCGGCAGTAGTGACCCCCCCCTCAGTATTCAACCCTTTTGTGTCTATGAGTCCCCCTGATTTGATGCCTTTGTCAGCAGTCAGCGAATCCGCAAAGGTGTTTTTGCCGAGCCACCGGTTGTTAGCGGCAAGTAAGCTATCCACATTAATACTGCGTTCATTGCGCCACGCTTCACCCGTCCAAGCCCAAAATGATTGCGTGCCGGTGTGATAAATCCGGCAATCGGTGAACTTGATTGTAATTGTCTGCCCTGCTACGCCGCTATATATAGAATCAGAAGGGATATTATTGCGAACAATCTCGCCTTGCCGATACCAGTACGGACTTTTGTATAAGTAGAAAATACTGTTGAGTCTATCATATATCATAGCCGGTTCATCGTTGTTGGGTATTCGTTGAGGGGCGGACAGCGTGTTTATGACTTGTGTTACTAATTTTTCGGGTTTGATAGTGCCGATTTTGGCTTTTCCGTTGGCGAAATTGGTAGATGATACATTCAGGATAGAACCGGGCGCTGAACTGCCAGCGTCGGTGGTGTTGAAAATGTTGGTCGTTGTCTGTGCATGGATGATGCAAGACAGCATTATATTTGATATAAGTAGTAATAACTTTTTCATTTTCATTTTCATTTTCAATAAAATGCTCGGAACGTTTCGTTGTCGAAAGGCAACACAAAAGCAATAGAATCATTGGACATAATAGTGAAATCATCTGTAATAAAAATTTCGGCATTGCCCCGGTAAAATCTCATGCGCTTGCGGTCTTCGGTAGAGCTCGCTGTAATGCCTTGTAAGGTGATAGTACTGCCCGAAAAATTGTCCATTTGGACATACCGCAAGGGACCAAAAGTGATATTGACCGCCGCGCTGCCCCCGCCACTGAACCACACTTGTTCGGGGTCGGTGTCGGTAATGAAATAAATGCCCACTTCGAGTTGACCCGAAAGTTGCAAGGCTTGAAATTCGGCTAACGTCCTTTCAAAAGATTTTAAACCCGTGGTAATGCCTGTTGCGCTGCCGATGCCTTGAGGAAAAGCCGGCGGCTCTGCCAAAGTAGCGGCATTTCTGATGTCGGCGTCCGGTGCAAAGCTGTCTTCAGCTATTGTCGGTTGCATTTGCCATTCCCAGGCATATATTTTTTCACCATCATCCGCAATGATTTCATCCGTTTTAGATTCGACTACGGTCAGCCCGTAATACTGTGGAGTAGTTACATCAAAAAGCCGGTACGAAAGGGCGACTTCTGTGTATGCCTCTTTTTGTTTTTGATTTAAATAACCACTCCGATACGTATATTTTTTATCAACTTTAGCGGCTAATCGTTCATTTTTGAGGATGGACACGCCGGATTGAATATTTCTGATGGCTGTCCAGGTCTCTGCCGTGATGCTGATGCGCGTTGTGAGATTGCCGGTGCACGTGGCGATTTCAGGCACGCCAAAAGCATTGAGGTACGCCAAAAAACGGCATCTCTCATTGTTGTCAATAATCAGCGTTCTTTTGGGTGATAAGCTACTTCCTTGAGCGGATTTGACCTGAAACTCGTAATGGGTCGCGCTGTTGCCCACACCTAAGGCTTGCGGGTGAATCGGGAAAGTCACGCATAGTCCGGCTGTTACGGTTCGGGTTGACTGGGTCGCCACATATTCGACGCCCAGAGTCGTGCCATCGTAAGGCGTGACGTACATTGATACGGTTTGGGTTTCTCCAGTGTAGTTGAACCACGTCATATACTCAATACCCGTGCGCGTGATGCGCTTGAGGTCGGGTTGATAGGTCAAAAATGACGTATTGAGTTCAATATTTTGCAATAATTGATAGGCGAGCCATACACGGTTGGGCGTTCCACCTAACATCACGTAGCGGACATCATCAGTAAGGAGTTCATTTTGGTAGCCAAACTTGGCGTAAAAACGACGAATATTGTTCGCCACAACACTCTGAGAGCGGCTATAATGGCTGAACGGATTTTCGGGCAGACTATGCAGACATTCCGCATCAAGCATATCCGACATATTCAGATAAGTAAGCCCCCAAATACCGGTTATGATGGCTTTTCCGTTAAAAATTTCGTTCCATTCGCCGCTGTTGTACCTTTTTTCAAAAAAAACTTTGACAAAAGCCTCCACATCAGGCGTGATACTGAGGAGGGTATTTTGGACGGCAAAATTTTGCGGATTGGGCGATAAAGACCAATTGACCGACCAATTGGGTTCTAATTTTCGGCATTCGGCGACAAAAAGGTATTGATCCATTTCGTTGATAGCCTTGAATTGTAGATAAGGCGCAACGATATGGTGGGTCTTTATTTTTTGAAAAATGGCTTCCAGTGTTTCCGCAACGCCGATTTCATCACCGACCGGCACATTTTTAAAAGTGAAATTCTGGGTAATGGTTTGCCCTGCGGGGTTAGTGATAGTCAATGACAAGACCTGCCCATCTTCGAAAGTTCCCAGTGTTTGAACACCACCGGAACCAACGCCGATGGTTAAAATGCTTTTCGCGCCGACACTGACAATCAGTTCACCGTTGTTTTCATTGTGCACTTTGAAAACGATGGGATTTTTTGAAAAACTGATTAGTTGGGGCTTTTCAGCGATACGCATCATAGGTCAGTCCAGTTTGTGGCGGTTACAATTTGGTCAATGTCTTCGATAAATTCGGTTTTAAATTGGAATAGGCACAACTGCCCGGCATAAGTACCATCGCCTTGAAAAGCAAC
>JANPGW010000269.1:0-23171 GCA_031424115.1 Saprospiraceae bacterium
GAGCGAGTTACTATGCAAAGTTATTAGGTGATGCACATCTTCTCCAGTACTCCATGATAACTGAAATCGTTTTTTCTAACTCCAACATTGAACTCTGTTTAACAAAAAATCCTTGAGCAGACATGCTATAAGCTTCAATCACAGTATTTTGATTTAAAGCTGTTGAAAAAAAAGATAAGGGATACATCTAAGTTGTAAACCTGCATCCATTTTGATTTTACTTCTTAATGCAAAACCGTCAAGTTTTGGTAAGTTAATATCAGAAAGTATGATGAATGGTACTATATCTGAACTGCTCAAAAATTTTAAAATTCTTTAGATGATGACGTTTAATACTCAAAGATACTAAAATTTTGACCTTTTTTTTATTGTTTGCCCACTACTATCCTGTCTCTCCCAAACCTATCCACTATCACAGTTGAAAAACGGAGTTGGCATTATATCTTTTAAAAAACTACCCCCCTCAGTATCCAAACACGAGGGGGGCATTGTCAAATATATTTATTAACAAACTCTTTTATTGCTTTTTAGGCGCTTCTTTTTTAGCCGCCGCTTCTTTTTCCTTTTTTTCTTTGGCGAGGCGTTCTTTTTCTAACCGTTCTTTTTCTCTTTGTTTCTTTTTGAAAAATCCGCGGAGTAAGATATTGCTTTTGGCAGCTTCCATATTTTCACTCAAACTTTTAGAACCGGCTTCCAGATTGGACATAGTATTGTTCAAATTTTTGGCAAAACTTTCGTCTCTGATGAGCCTGGAGATGGCACCTTTGCCGTTATTGATATTGTAGGTAATATTGGCGAGTTGGTCGGTGATGATTTCCATATTTTCAGCCGAGACTTTGACACTTGACAATATCTCTTCCATCGCAATGGGCGTTTCTGAATTGAGATAATCATTCTCTTCGGCTTGTAACTCGCTGCTGCTGCCGGGCATGATGACCAATACTTTGTCGCCCATCAAACCTTCAGAACCAATACTGGCTCGTGAATCCTTTCTGATAAATTTCTGAACTTCTTTTTGAATAATCACTTCAACCTTAACGGAGGTATCGGAAGTGATTTGAATATTGTCAACAGTTCCGATATTAATGCCTGAAAAGCGTACATTATTGCCAATTTTTAATCCGCTCACATTTTTAAAAACCGTATTTATCCGAAAGGTGGGATTGAACATGTTTTTTTGGGAGCCAATGATATAAATGGCTCCTACCAACAACAGTATCCCAAAAGATACAAACATGCCCAATTTCCATATATAGTCCGTATTTTTTTTCATAGCTCTTTTTATATTTTCGTAACTCAATTAAATGTATTATAGAATGTTGATTTATTATGTCTCAATTGAAAAATGATTTCACCCATTTATCACTACTTTTTTCGAGTTCTTCATAAGTGCCTTCGGCGCCAATCACCCCGTCTTTAAATACCACCACCCTATCGCCGGTCAATTTGGCGCAAGCCATATCGTGGGTGATGATGATAGAGCTTGTTTTATTTTTTTTCTGCATTTCCAAAATCAATTCACTTATTTCTCTTGATGTTATCGTGTCCAATCCCGTAGTAGGTTCATCGTACAGCATAATTTCGGGATTTAAAATTAAGGAGCGCGCTAAACCAATTCTTTTGCGCATACCGCCGGAGAGTTCGGAAGGCATTTTATCAATCGCATTTTCCAAACCGACATCTGCCAAAGCACTGATAATCATGGCTTCTCGTTCTTGTTCTGACAGTTGTTTGAACGTGCGCCGCAAAGGGAAATCCAGATTTTCTCTGACCGTCATCGAATCATATAGTGCGGCATTTTGAAATAAAAAGCCCATTTTCAATCGAACATCATTGAGTTCTTTATTGTCTAATTCTGAAATGTTTTTATCCAACACCTTGATACTGCCTTCATCAGGCTCTATCAGGCACACGATACACTTAATCAAAACGGATTTGCCGGAACCGGACTTTCCCAAAACCACGACATTTTCGCCGTGCCGAATAGTCAAGTCAATACCCTTTAAGATATGGTTGTCGCCAAATGACTTACAGAGTCCTTTAATTTCGATAACTGATTCCTGTGGTTGATTCATAGTCGATGTTTCTTTCATAATAAATGTGTGTAAGGATTAAATGAGATCTATGATTTGAACAGCCAACATATCGATGATAAAAATGGTTAAAGAAGCCGTCACGACTGCCGAATTAGCGGCTTTTCCGACACTTTCAGTGCCCTGAGAGGCGTTGAAACCTTTATAACTACCGATAATGCCAATCGCAAAGCCAAAGAAAAAGGATTTGATGAGTGCCGGTATCAAATCTTCAAAAGCCACCGATTCGAAGGCGTCCGAAAAAAAGCGGAACATGGAAACATCGGTGTGCATCTTTACTCCCACGTAAGAGCCTAACATGCCGACCGCTCCCGCGAAGATGACCAAAATCGGTATCATGAGTGTCGTCGCCAAAACTCTGGTAACGACCAAAAATTTAAAGGGATTTATCGCGGAAACTTCCATAGCATCTATTTGTTCGGATACTTTCATGGATCCTAACTCGGCACCGATGCCCGAGGCAATTTTACCCGCACAAATCAAAGCAGTAATAACCGGAGCGATTTCTCTCACCAACGAAAGAGCCACCATGCCCGGTAACCAACTCTCGGCGCCAAACTCTGCCAACGTAGGTCTCGATTGTAAAGTAAGAACAACGCCCATAATGAAACCCGTTACAGCTACCAAAGGCAAGGATTTATAGCCCATATTGTAGCACTGGATAAACAATTCTTTGAATTCGTAAGGAGGCATAAATGCTTCTTTAAAAAAACGGATACCGAACTGGAAAGTGAGGCCCATTTCACGAAAAGCATCTTTGAGGGAAGCCACAATAGGGTTGTTTTTTTCTGCACTTAAGTCTTTTGATTCCATCATTTTATCACCTACCATTTGTTATTGTTATTTCAATATGACATTTATTGATACAACATAAAAATGTCGAGCCACGTCAGACATCTTTCAATTTTTATAAAATGACAATTAGAAGGGAATTTTTTACCCCAATTTGTATTAATTGGGCAAATTATTCCACACAAAATTTAGCAGACATGACGGATTTAGTGAAAAGACCCGCCATATATATACTGTTATGGGTGATAACTGCCAAAAAGAATCTTTCTATGGATAGGTATGCTTTTTTTAAATATATTGCTAAAAGTTCAAAAATTGGTTATCAGCAGATGCCAAATAAATAATAAATCTTGCTTGGTTTCCAAAGTTTTAAACAGAATACACAAAACACATTAACGATGAAAAATAATAAAGTATTGATAATAGAAGACGAGGAAGAATTGTGTTACATCTTAAAAAGATTCTTAAGTAAAAAACGCTTTGATGTAGATTATGCGATGAATTTGAAAGATGGGTTAGATTGTCTTAAAAAGACAGATTTCGATGTCTTGATTTTAGATAACAATTTGCCGGATGGAAAAGGCATGGATTTAATTCCCAGAATAAGAGCGGCAATGCCTAAAATAACCATTATAGCAATGAGTGCTTTGGGGCTGAAACCCTTAGCATTAGCGGCGGGAGCGAGTTTTTTTATCGAAAAGCCGGTTTCGCTAAGTCAAATATATCATATGATTACCAGTTTACAGTTTCCTAAAATGACCCTTGAAATTTGAACTCTATTATATTAGAAATTAAAACAATAAAAAAAATGAAAAACTTAAGTAAAGGTTGCCTTTTAATTTTAACCATTCTTTTCGTGTCATTCACTGCACAAGGACAGAATTACAACACCGCTATTGGTGTTCGTTTAGGAGGCTTAACCAATGGTGTTACCATTAAACATTTTGTCGCTTCACGTACCGCACTTGAAGGCATTGTCAGTTTCGGCCAAAAGAGCTTTTTAGTCACTGGTTTATATGAGAAACACCGGTCAGTTGACAATGCCGCTGGTTTGACTTGGTTGTATGGCATCGGTGCGCACGTCGGTTTTTTCAACTATGGCGGCGGCTATTATTATATCAAAAACAACCGGACGTATGTCGTCAGAGAAGGTGACAACAGAACAGTGGTGGGAGCCGATTTTATTTTGGGATTAGATTATAAATTCCCCAGTGTGCCGTTCAATGTCGGTCTTGATATCAAGCCATTTGTGGATTTCTTTGATGGTCCTAAAGGCTTTTTCGACGGCGCCGTGAGTTTAAGATTTGCTTTTTAACGGTGCGCTCGTAAAGTTAGTTGGGCTTTTTCCGCGGTTCAAGGTGTCAGATGCTTTGAAAGCATCCGACACCTAATCGACCCAAGAAAATACCTTTTTGAATAGAAAATCAGGTTAATCCCCCCCCTCAGTATATAGGTATTTTGATGGCGTCAAAAACTCTATCATATATCCATAAGCCTTAATCCGATAGGCAGAGGAAACATTTGTTATCAGTTTTGAATTTAAGGAACAGCTTATGCCTTTGGTTAAGTCTGTTCCTTACCTTTTTACGTCATAACCTATTTGTTTTAGGTTGTAGAATAATTATATGAGTATTAAAAAATTGTTAAGTATGAGTTGATTTTTCATTATTTTTCAAACGGCGGTTATTACCTTTGAGGCAGAAATCGCGATTTTTATTTCATCTGGAAGAAATAAAGTACTATGAAAATCAAAAAACATCTGAAAGCTACGACTGTGACTATTTTCTTATCAGTGGATTTTATACCTTTTAATATAGAAGGCTTCTCTTTTAGCCTGTAAAATAGAACGCATTGTGCTTAGTAATCGCACAATGCGTTTTTTAATAACACGCCCAAGAATAGATACATTTTGCTAAAACCAATCATCTTAAATTAAATTAACCAACACATGATGTCTAAACTATTTCTCCGTTCATTCATTTTTATGGTGGCTTTGTTCGTCAGCCTAACAGCTTGGACGCAAGTAACCACAGCCACTCTCAACGGCGTTGTCTCCGACGAAAAAGGCGAAACTTTAATTGGCGCGGCGGTAATCGCCACCCACACCCCTTCCGGAACCCGCTTTGGGGTAGTGACCCGCGAAGATGGGCTTTTCACAATACCCAATATGCGGGTAGGTGGCCCCTATACCGTCAAAGTGACTTTTGTAGGGTTCAAAGATGTGGAACAAAACGATGTGTATCTGAATTTGAACCAGAAGACAAATCTGAAAATTCAGATGCGCTCTGCCGACTCTCAATTGCAGGAGTTGACTGTCAAAGCCAATCGAAATGATATTATGGGTTCTGATCGTACAGGCGCAGAAACGGCCATCAATAGCCAAATGTTGAGTGCTTTGCCGACAATCAGCCGTTCACAAGCGGATTTTACAAGGCTGAACCCGATGGCGGCAGAAGGTGGCTCGTTTGCGGGTCGCAACGACCAATTCAACAATTTTTCGGTGGATGGTACCATTTTCAATAACCCTTTTGGTTTGGATGCATCAACGCCAGGTGGTCAGGCGGATGCTCAACCGATTTCGTTGGATGCGATTGAGCAAATCAACGTCTCGATTGCACCTTACGATGTATCACAAGCCGGTTTTACAGGGGCGAGTGTGAACGCCGTTACGAAATCCGGAACCAATGAGTTTAAGGGAACGGTTTTCGGGTTTTTCCGCAATAAAAACATGTACGGAGCAAAAGTAGATGGCACCGATGTCTCTCGGGGCGATTTGAAACAAACTCAAGCCGGTTTCAGTATTGGCGGACCCATTATCAAAAATCGTTTGTTTTTCTTTGCTAACTACGAACAAAGTCGCTTGAGTGATTTTGGTTCGTATTTTTTAGCCAATCGAGGCACATCAGGAGCCAATATCAGTCGGGTTTTAGCATCAGATTTAGATGCCGTACGCTCCGTTTTAAAAAGTAAATTCGGCTATGAAACCGGCGATTACGAAAATTATAAGCACAACACAAACAGCGATAAAGCCTTATTGAAGTTGGATTTAAACATCAATGACAACAACAAATTGGCTGTAACCTTCAACACGTTGGATGCTTTCAAAGATAAACCGGCGCACCCTTCAGCTATCGGTCGTCGAGGACCCGATGCCATCACTTTGCAATTCCAAAATTCAGGTTATCGCATCAACAACAAAATTCTTTCCGGCATAGTGGAATTAAAATCAACCATTGGTAACAAGGCATCTAATAAATTACAAGTCGGTTATTCCGCTTTTAAAGATTTCAGAGACCCTTTTTCTACGCCTTTTCCGGTCGTGAATATTTCTAAAAATGGAACTCGATATATTGTTGCGGGTCATGAACCATTCTCTATTTCAAACAAACTGAATCAGAAAGTTTTTCAAGTGAATGACAATCTGAATTTATACCTCGGCAAGCATACCTTAACGGTGGGTTCAAGTTTGGAAAAATTTTCCTTTGATAACTCCTTCAACTTGACGGGTTATGGCGCACGCGTGTTTTTCCCGGATTTAGCCATGGATACATTTGTTCAATTCGTTAATAAAGGCGGCTTGGATGCAGAAGTTGCCAGCGCAAAAAAAGCAGCCGTTGACAATGAGAACGGGCCTCACCAATTTGGTAACTGGGCTTTGGCAGAGACCAATTTGGGTCAATTCGCGATTTATGGTCAAGATGAAATTGCCGTTAATAAAAAATTGACTTTCACCGCCGGTTTACGCATAGACGTGCCTTTGTATTTTGATACAAAAACGAAGATGGAAGAAAGCATCAAACGCAACTGCTGCTACGATGATAAAATTCAGTATTACGACGAAGCGGCAAATCCTGTTCTCCTCAACTCACTGACTTTCCCCAAGCAAACTCCTTTAATTTCACCTCGTTTAGGCTTTAACTATGATGTGATGGGCGATAGGTCGCAGGTACTGAGGGGGGGCTCCGGATTGTTCACGGGTCGTTTTCCATTCGTTTGGATAGGCAACCAAGTAGCGAATCCCAATTTCTTCTTCTATTGTGTCACTGAACCGGATTTTAAATTTCCGCAAGTATGGCGTACCAACTTAGGGTATGATTTTAAAACGAAATCGGACTGGATTGCTTCCGTTGACGTGATTTATACCAAAGACATCAATGGCATGATGGTGCGCAACTATGGTTTGAAAAAACCGACTGCGAGACTTTCAGGGGCTGATACTCGCCCGATTTATGGTGCTACTGATAAAGGCACCAACACCGCCTATGTTTTCACAAATACCAGCGTTGGTTACTCTTTCAATACATCCATTCAGCTTGAAAAAACGTGGGAAAGTGGTTTGTATATCAAATTAGGTTATAACTATTTGGATGCAAAAGACGCGGCTTCAATTGATGCTGAAATTTCTTCTGATGCTTATGACCGCAATCCGGCGAATATTTTGAATACGAATACAGCTGAATTAGCCCCGTCATTGTATGGTAATAAACACCGCGTATTGGGTGTTTTAAGCAAAAAATTCACTTATGGCGAAGGCAAATGGTCAACTTTAATCAGCGTATTCACTGAATATGTAAAAGGCGGTCGGTACAGCTACACGTATTCAGGCGATATTAACAACGATGGTTCAGGTTTGAATGATTTGATGTATGTGCCAACCGATGCTCAGGTTGACCAAATGGCATTCGCAGGAGATGTTGCAGCCCAAAGATCTGCTTTGAAAGCCTACATCGCTCAAGACGACTATCTCAGCAGCCGACGAGGTCAATACACCGAAAAATATGGCGCATTAAGTCCTTGGTACAGCCATTGGGATTTGCGTTTGGCGCAGGATTATGTATTGCCAAATAAAAACAGAATCGAATTCACCATGGATATTTTGAACGTCGGCAATTTGATTTCCAACAAATGGGGTGTGCGCCAGTTTGCCACTCAAACAGGGTTATCTCAACCGTTGGGTGTCAGCGTAGCGAGCGGTGTACCGACTTATCAGTTCGATGCGTCTCAAAAATCCACTTATTTCAATGATTTCAGTTTGTTGAGTCGTTGGAATATGCAATTGGGTTTGCGCTATTCATTCTAATTTTTTTTGGCATAAATGATGAAAGTTGAGTGATAAATGTGGACTTTTGCTTAAAATTTAGTATTTACTACATAGGTCACAGTAAAAGTTTCTATCACTCAACTTCCATCATTCCTATGATTCCTTACGGTCATAAAACCGCTGCCTCAATGGTTATTCTTCGACACGACGGGCAATATCTTTTACTCAATCGTAACAAAGAGCCCTTTATTGGTCATTATGTTCCGGTCGGTGGTAAATTAGAACCCCATGAAAGCCCTTTAAAAGCAGCCATTCGCGAGACTTTTGAAGAAACGGGTATCCACATTGAAAATCCTAAATTCTGTGGTGTATTGGTAGAATCTTCCCCCGTCAAATATAATTGGACTGTTTTTATTTACTTGGCAGATATCCCCATGATGCCTCCTCCACCCTGCCCCGAAGGCACGCTCGAATGGATTCATCACGATGATATTTTAAATGTCCCGACGCCCGGAACGGATTGGTATATCTATAAATACGTGGTTGAGAACCGGTTTTTCATGTTCAATGCTGAATATGACGACAATATTTCTCTCCTCTCAATGACGGACGAAATGACAGGTATTACTGTTTTTCAGAAAAGTATCCGGAAATATTTGTAAATTGTTGATTATTATTGCTCAAAAAATTTTACATGAAATGGAAAATATATAAATATTTTTATCGAACCTTTGAAGTGAGTGAGAAAGGGCAAGTTAGAAATGAAAGAGGTGTGATACTGAAGGGAACGATGCACCAAAACGGGTTTAGAACGATTAACTTACATCTTATAGGAGAAAGAGATGAAAAAATCAATAAAAGTTTGCTCATACACCGCCTCGTAGCTGAATGTTGGATTGAAAATCCTGAATTAAAGCCTTATGTGATTCACAAAGATGGTAACCTGCTAAACAACAAGGCTGAAAACCTTGAATGGGCAACACCCGATGAAAAAATAGCCCATCAGCAGAAATTAGGTAAACATGGTAATACCAAGTTAAGCACAAAAGAGGTGTTGCAAATCAAACGTTTACTGTCTAAAAAAGAGAAATCTATAAACGATATTGCGAGAAATTATAATGTTTCTCACACTCAAATCCACAGAATCAACAAAGGCGAAAATTGGCAATGAAAACAGCATGTTCCCTAAAAAAAAGGCGATATAGCGATATAATAGGTTAATATGCTATATTTTTTAGATTCAATAATAGATATTTACCTCTTTTTTTGAGTTCTTCATTTTAAATCTTATTCTTTATTATGACCACTATCAAAGACACAGACAGAATAAAAGTCTTCAACCGCATCGAAAAAGACATGCACAAAAAAGGGTTTAGGATTGATAAACAAGATCGGACGCGTCCCTGGGGCGGCTTTTTAGTGATTGACGAAGCGCAAGCACCACTCTTCATTGAGACCTATTTCCCGCATTTATCGGTTGCCGATTTTGCGGGGTATCAAAAATTAAGCCCGAAAATACTGATTGTGGCGCCTCATAAGCGGTTATCGTGGCAATACCATTTCCGCCGGGCAGAGATTTGGAAACTCATCGGTGGCACAGCGGGCGTCGTAATCAGCGATACCGATGCCGAAACAACGGTTCAGAAGTTGAATATAGGTAGTATTGTCAATTTGCGCCAAGGAGAACGCCACCGCCTCGTCGGTCTCGACGATTGGGGCATTATTGCCGAAATATGGCAACATACCGACCCTACCAATCCTTCGGACGAGGATGATATTGTACGGTTGCAGGATGATTTTGGGCGATAGGTTTTTGAGCCACGAATTGACGAATTTTTCTAATTTGTGTGTTGTTGATTCGTAGGCTAATGTCAACACGCAGATTAGAAAAATTCGTCAATTCGTGGCTCAAGATTAAACCCATTTCCACCCCTTCCGATACTCGCGCCCCAGTAACTCATTCGCTTCCTGATCATTATTGAACGTTTCTTTGGTGGCATTCCACGACAATTTCCGACCCAATCGCCATGAAATCAAACCCAAGTGCATCGGCATAGTCATTTGGCGGGCATATTCTAAATTAGACTCCGGTTGCGTGCGAGACTTGACCGCATCCACAAAATTTTGTTGGTGACCGGGCGAGCGAGGAATCGTCTGCGCTAATCCCTCAATATCAGGCATGATGATGCCACCGATAGTGATTTGGCGGGTCGAATAATCACACAGCAGTGTCCCTTTGTCTCCTTCAAAATAAGCCCCAATATGTTTGTCGGCAGCCCCCGGTACTCGGGGTGCTTCGGAAGTCCAATGCAACTGTAAGTCTTCGAACTCGTAATCTACATCAATCACCCGAGGGGTATTACCTGAGCCTTCCGACACATCGCCTTTGGCGTGAACTGTCGTTAAATTTTTGGGGGCAATTGACCACCACACAATATCGGCAATATGGCACCAAAAATCCTGAAAAACACCGCCCGAATAATCCAAAAAATAACGATACGTGAAATGGCATCTTTCAGGGGTGTATTGTGAATACGGCGCGGGGCCCAACCAATAATCCCAATTCAAATATGCCGGAGGGGTCTGATACTGAGGGGGGGATAAAATGGGCGGCGGACCCGTTTTCCACAACCGGACAGTGTGTACTTTCCCGATGGTTCCTGCTTGAATGATTTCAGCCACCCGATGATAATTGTCACCGGCGTGTATCTGAGTGCCCAATTGGAAAATGCGCTTGTGCTTGTTGAGCGATTTTAGCATTTTTTGCCCTTCTTTGACATCAAAAGAAAGCGGTTTTTCACCATAAACATCCTTACCGGCTTGAAATGCCGTAATGGCAACTTGCGCATGCCAATGGTCGGGAGTGGCGCAGGTGATGGCATCAATATCTTTTCGGTCTAAAATACGGCGAAAATCACTGTATGTTGATACCTTACTATCAGGGTGCAGACCGGTTAAAACCTTTTGCGCGGCATCTAAATGTGTGGCATCAAGGTCACATAGAGCGGCAATCTCTACTTCCGGCAAAGCCGCAAACCATTTTAAATGTTGCGTGCCCATGCCGCCTAAGCCAATATGCGCTACCCGGAGTTTATCGCTGGGAGCTACCCGTGTTTTTAAATTCGGTAAAAAAGCAAAACCCAAAGCGGTTGTGCTGCTTTGTTTGATAAAATCACGGCGATTAATAGAGGTTTGATTCATACTGTTAGCGATTAAAAATTTACATTGGTTAATAATTGCCCAATTTATGACAATATTCTTCATTGTTTACCATATCATAGTCGGTAAAATGTGTAATTTCCGGTTTTAAATTTAAATATTTTTTTCACTAATTTAAAATAAACCTTTTTTTCAACAAATTTTTTATTAAACCTCCTTATCTTCAAGGTTTTATTACTTCGTATATATTTATGTAGTCAAATCGCCACTCAAAATTTAATAAATATAATGTCCTAACCTATGTTAAATTTATCTGTTCTACTGGAAAACAGTGCAAGACAATACCCCAAAAAAGGAGCTTATATTTTTGGGGATACGGTTCTCAGTTTTGCTCAAACCAATGGTGCCGCTAATCAGGTTGCCAATGGTCTGAAAGCGATAGGCATTCAAAAAGGGGATAAAGTAGCGTTAAGTTGTTTCAATTTGCCTTATTTCCCAATAATTTATTACGGCATACTGAAAGCGGGGGCGGTGGTAGTACCCCTCAGTGTCTTACTCAAAAAAGACGAAATCGCTTACCATTTGAGCGATAGCGATGCAAAAGCCTATTTTTGTTTTGCCGGAACACCGGATTTGCCGATGGGTCAAATGGGCTACGCCGGATTCAATGAAGCGCCGAATTGTGAGCATTTTTTTATGATAATGCCCAAAGGTGATATGCCTTCATCCATTGAAGGTACAAAAACACTGGGTAGCCTCATGGTGGGTCAGTCGCCGGTTTTTGAATCTGAACAAACAGATGCGGAAGATACGGCGGTGATTATCTATACTTCGGGCACCACAGGGAAACCTAAAGGGGCTGAATTGACCCATTCTAATTTACTTTTGAACGCCATTATTTCAAAAGATTTAATGGATGCCCAGCCGGATGATACTCAACTCATCGTGCTGCCTTTGTTCCACATTTTTGCCATGACCGTTTTGATGAATGCGGGACTTTATAAAGGTATCACGAGTGTGTTGTTACCACGGTTTGACGCTGAAACCGTTTTCGGATTGATGCAAAAACACAAAGTAACCGTTTTTGCGGGCGTACCGACCATGTATTGGGGTTTAGTCAATTATAGAGAAGAAAAATTTGATTACGATGCCATCGCAAAAAACCTCAGAATTTGCGCTTCGGGCGGTGCATCGTTACCCATTCAGGTATTAGAGGATTTTGAAAAACGGTTCAATGTGTCCATTATTGAGGGCTACGGCATGTCGGAAGGGTCGCCGGTGGTCACTTTTAACCAACTGCATATTGGTAGAAAACCGGGTTCAATCGGCACGCCGGTGTGGGGTGTTGAAGTGAAATTGGTGGATACCGAAGGCAATGAAGTGCCGGCTGGCGAAAAAGGGGAATTGCTCTACCGCGGTCATAATGTGATGAAAGGTTATTACAAAAAACCGGAAGCCACGGCGCAAACAATCCAAAGCGGTTGGCTGCATTCGGGTGATATTGCCGTGAAAGATGCCAACGGTTTTTTCTATATCGTGGATAGAACCAAAGATATGATTATCCGCGGCGGCTTAAATGTGTATCCGAGAGAAGTAGAAGAAGTTTTAATCAAACATGAAGCAGTATCTATTGTAGCGGTTGTGGGCATTCCTCACGACCAGTTCGGCGAGGAAATCAAAGCGTGTGTGGTGTTAAAAGAACAAGCAAATGTAACAGAAAATGACCTTATCGCTTACGCAAAAGAGCGTTTAGCCAATTATAAATACCCTCGAAAAGTAGTATTCATGGAGGCTTTGCCGATGAGTGCCACCGGCAAAATTTTGAAAAAAGATATTCCGAGAGATTAAATAAATAAAAGTATGAGTAGTATAATCAGAGGGACAGGCAGTGCGTTGGCGGATAGAGTGATACCAAACGAGTTCTTTCTCAATAATGAGTTTTATGACAAAGCGGGCGTTAAAAATGAAAAGAACAACCAAGATGTCATTACCAAATTAGAAGCCATAACGGGCATACGAGAACGCCGCTTCATTATTGAAGGAGAAGACTCGGTGCCCTTGATGGCGAAAGCGGCAAAAAATGCGCTGTTATCGGCTAAATTGGATGTCAATGATTTAGACGGTATCATTGTTGCCCACAATGCCGGCAATATGATGCCGGATGAGCCGCTTTTTCATACCATTCCGAACATGGCGGCTTTGTTGAAAAATGCCTTAAAGATGTCCAATCACAACTGTTTTGCCATTGATTTGTTATTTGGATGCCCGGGTTGGCTGCAGGGCGTTATTCAGGCACATCAGGCGATTCAGTGCGGCGATGCGGAGAATATTCTGGTTGTCGGTCTGGAGGTGGCTTCAAGAATGATGGATCCCTATGATTTGGATGCTATGATTTTTGCGGATGGGTGCGGGGCGTGTGTGGTATCAAAAAGTAACGATGCCGACAAAGGCATTGTATCTTACGCTACTTTTTCGCACGCCGAAGGCGATTTGATGAATATTCATTTGGGCAAATCTAACAATCCCGCTATCAAAGGCGGTATGTACGCTAAAATGAATGGTCGGGAAGTGTATCGGTATGCCACGACTTGGGTGCCGCAAGTGATTAATAAAGCCTTGGATAAAAAGGGATTGACCATACATGATATAGACCTTTTTTTATTTCACCAAGCCAATGAAAAAATGCTGGAAGCCATTGCCCATAATTTAGCCACTTTATACGGGGTGCATCCGCGTTTTTTTGATAAAAAAGTGCCGGCAACCATCCAGTTTTTGGGCAATACATCGGTCGCCACTATTCCTACTATGCTTGATTTTATTTTAAAAAATGAATTGGAGGGTTTTTCAATACAACAAGGACAACGGGTAGTCATGGCTTCGGTCGGTGCCGGTATGCATTGTAACGCGCTTGTTTATCAGTTTTAACCTCCCCTTAGTTTGCTTTGTCGGCAGACCGGTATAAGGCAACCAATCACTTTATATAACTATCAAAATAAATTAAACAATGGAATTAGCAATAGAAAAAAGAGCCGCAACCGATATTCAAAAGATTTTTCAAGCGCAAAAAGCCAACCAATATGCGGTAGCAGCGGCGAGTATTTCGGAGCGTAAAAGCAAGCTTAAAAAACTTAAAACGGCAATCGAAGTCACTTTCAGACAAGAGATACGCGACGCCCTAAAAGCGGATTTTGGCAAACACCCCACCGAGGTGGATTTATCTGAAGTGTATCCGGTGACCAGCGAAATCAAACACGCTTTGTCGCATATTGATTATTGGACCAATAAACAAGCGGTGGATACGCCAATGGCTTTTATGGGCTCGTCATCCTATATCAAATACGAACCTAAAGGCGTTTGCTTGATTATATCGCCTTGGAATTTCCCCGTCAATCTCACTTTTGGTCCTCTTGTTTCCGCTATCGCGGCGGGCAATACCGTGATTATTAAACCATCAGAAATGACGCCACACACGTCTAAACTGATGAAAAAAATTGTGGCGTCTCTGTTCTCTGAAAATGAAATAGCAGTGATTGAAGGCGGTGTAGATGTGTCAACGGCTTTGCTCGAATTGCCTTTTAACCATTTTTTCTTTACGGGAGCGCCTTCTATCGGAAAAGTGGTCATGGCAGCGGCTGCCAAACACCTCACGTCGGTCACGCTTGAATTAGGCGGCAAATCGCCGACAATTGTGGATGGAACCGCCAGTATCGGGTCTGCCGCTAAAAGAATCGCTTGGGGTAAATTCCTAAACAGTGGTCAGATTTGCATTGCGCCCGACTACGTTTTTGTGCACGAAAGTAAAAAAGATGCTTTGGTGGATGAATTAGCCAAGACTATTAATAGCTTTTATGGCAAAGACGCCACCGAATCGGGCGATTATACCCACATCGTCAACCCACGGCATCATGAACGCGTGCTGGGTTATCTGAATGATTCGGTTTCTAAAGGAGCGAATGTCGTTTTTGGTGGTAAAATAAATGCTCAAAACAATACTATTGAGCCAACTCTTGTCACGGACGTGCCGATGGATTCTGCCTTGATGAAAAATGAGATTTTCGGGCCTATTCTTCCTATTTTCGCTTATTCCAATCTTGATGAAGTCATAAATTTTATCAACGCCGGCGAAAAGCCTTTAGCGTTGTACATTTACAGCAACAGCAATAAAAATATCGAAAGAATATCCAACAGCACTCGAGCCGGTGGGACGTGTATCAACAACAACGCCGTTCATTTTTTCAATAATAATCTGCCTTTCGGGGGTTCTAATAACAGCGGCATTGGCAAGTCGCACGGCTTTTTCGGTTTTCAAGCTTTTTCCGATGCCCGCAGCTTTTATAGACAACACATTCCGGGTGCGTTGGAATTATTGACTCCACCTTACAATAACTTCAAACAGCGATTGACGGATTTGACGATTAAGTGGTTTTAACACCCCTGACCCCGAGTACTCGGGGGGGATAACACCCCCTCAGTATGTCATTCAAAAATGGCGCACAGAGGACACAAAGATGCGCAGAGTTTTCTCTGTGAAACTCAGTGTTCTCCGTGCGCTTTTTTGTGTTTTGGACATCGTAATCTAAAGCATCATTTAATATTGAGAAATGCTTGAATTGCTCTAATTTCGCCTTTCAAATTAAAATTTATAAAAAATGGAAAATACAGTTAAGACATTATTTGACAAAGTATGGGATGCTCATGTCGTTCGAAAAATAGAAGGCGGACCCGATATATTTTTTATTGACCGTCATTTCATCCACGAAGTGACCAGCCCGGTGGCTTTTTTGGGTATGGAAAGCAGAGGATTGACCGTTATTTTTCCCGAAAAAACCTTTGCTACGGCTGACCATAATACGCCGACTATCAATCAACACCTACCGGTTCAGGATAAATTATCTGCCAATCAGTTGTTGGCTTTGCAAAATAATTCAGCCAAATACGGTATTTCTCATTGGGGTTTGGGACACCAAAAGAATGGAATCGTTCACGTAGTAGGACCCGAAAACGGTATTACGCTACCGGGTATGACCATTGTTTGCGGCGATTCACACACTTCTACGCACGGTGCTTTTGGTGCCATTGCTTTTGGTATTGGTACGTCGGAAGTAGAAATGGTCTTGACATCACAGTGTATCATGCAACCGAAGCCGAAGAAAATGCGGATTATGGTGAATGGTCAATTAGGGAAAGGCGTGACACCAAAAGATGTAGCATTGTTTATCATCTCAAAAATCTCAGCAAGTGGTGCTACCGGTTATTTCGTGGAATACGCCGGTGAGGTTTTCCGCAATATGAGTATGGAAGGACGCATGACAGTGTGTAATATGAGTATCGAGTCCGGTGCTCGGGGCGGTATGATTGCTCCAGATGAAACGACTTTCGCTTACATTAAAGGGCGCTCACAAGCACCTAAAGGTGAAAAATGGGACGAACTTCTGGCATATTGGAAAACGCTCAAAACGGACGAAGGTGCGATATTTGATAAAGAGTTGGTCTATGATGGTAGCGAAATTGAACCAATGATTACTTACGGGACTAATCCGGGTATGGGTTTAGGGATTACGCACGCTATCCCGACGGCGGAGGAAATGGAGGGTGGCAAGTCCACCTACGATAAAGCCCTTAACTACATGGGCTTCCACGAAAAAGATGCCATGATTGGTAAGAAGATTGATTATGTGTTCCTCGGAAGTTGTACGAACGGGCGGATTGAAGATTTTCGCGCCTTTGCTTCTATCGTCAAGGGTCGTAAGAAAGCCGATAATGTAACGGCTTGGCTCGTGCCGGGTTCACATATCGTTGAAGCGCAAATCAAAGAAGAAGGCATTTTAGATATACTTAATGAAGCCGGATTTGAATTGCGTCAACCGGGTTGTTCCGCTTGTTTAGCGATGAACGATGATAAAGTACCCGCTGGCAAATATGCGGTGAGTACCTCCAACCGCAATTTTGAAGGTCGTCAAGGGCCCGGTGCAAGAACCCTTTTGGCAAGCCCATTGATGGCAGCAGCAGCAGCAGTGACAGGTGAGGTCACTGACCCTCGTGATTTTTTATAGTTCTTACATTCAAAAAGTGATTTTCAACCAATTAATTTGTCTAAAAAACAAAAAATGGCATACGATAAATTTTCAATATTAACAGACACGGCGGTTCCACTGCCTATCGAAAACGTGGATACGGATCAAATTATTCCCGCTCGTTTTTTGAAAGCAACTGAGCGCGTCGGCTTCGGCGACAACCTTTTCAGAGATTGGCGTTACAATAACGATGACACACCGAAAGCGGATTTTGTGTTGAATAATCCCATTTATTCGGGTAAAATCCTTGTGGGTGGTAAGAATTTTGGTAGTGGATCGAGCCGCGAGCACGCCGCTTGGGCCATTTATGATTATGGATTCCGTTGCGTGGTCTCCAGCTTTTTTGCCGATATTTTCAAAAATAACTCCTTGAACATCGGTATTCTGCCGGTTCAAGTAACCCCTGAGTTTTTGGATAAAATCTTTAAAGCCATCGAAGTAGATCCCAAAGCATTGCTTACTGTCAATCTTCCTGAGCAAACTATCACCATTGTATCCACGGGAGAAAGTGAAAGTTTTGACATCAATAGCTACAAAAAAGACAATATGCAAAACGGCTATGACGATATTGATTATCTGCAAGCGATGAAAGAAGAAATAAAAGCATTTGCTACGACGAGACCGTTTTAGATAAGTTTTAGTGTTGGGTTTTTAGTTTTTAGAAACTATACACCCAACACTAAAAACTAAACACTTAAAAGAATGCGAAAAAGATATATCGAAATAATGGACACGACACTCCGCGATGGTGAACAAACCAGTGGGGTGTCGTTTTCGGCTACTGAGAAGTTAACGATTGCTCAATTGCTGCTGCAAGAGGTGAAAGTGGATAGGATTGAGGTTGCCTCAGCGCGTGTATCGGAAGGGGAATTTGACGCTGTCAAGAAAATTACCGAATGGGCAAAAGACAATGATTTGCTGGATAAAGTAGAGGTTTTAACTTTCGTAGATAAGGCTGTTTCGATTGACTGGATGATTAAATCTGGTGCAAAAGTTATGAACTTACTTACAAAAGGTTCACTTAACCACTTAACGCATCAATTAAAGAAGACCCCTGAAGAACATTTCAGCGACATCTCCGAAGTGATTGCGTTAGCTCAAAAAAATGATATTGCGTGTAATGTGTATCTCGAAGACTGGAGCAACGGCATGAGGTCATCCCCTCAGTATGTTTTTCAATATCTCGATTTTTTGACCCAACAGCCTATCAAAAGGGTATTGTTACCGGACACTTTGGGCGTTTTGACACCCAGAGAATCTTATGATTTCATCAAACAAACCGTAGAACGCTATCCCAATATCCATTTTGATTTTCACGCCCACAACGATTATGACCTTAGCATCGCTAATGTGATGGAGGCTTTAAGAGCGGGCGCACAGGGTTTGCACCTCACGGTCAATGGTATGGGCGAACGATGCGGTAATGCGCCTTTGGCGAGTGCCATAGCGGTGATTAATGATTTTATGCCGGATTGCCGCACGTCAGTGGTTGAAAAATCACTGTATTCGGTCAGCAAAATTGTTGAAACATTTTCCGGATTTCGGATTCCAGTCAATAAACCCATTGTCGGTGAAAATGTTTTCACCCAAACTGCCGGCATCCATGCTGACGGAGACAATAAGAAAAACCTCTATTTCAACGATTTAATGCCCGAACGCTTCGGTCGCAAACGGCGTTATGCTTTAGGCAAAACATCGGGTAAAGCCAATATTGAAAAAAATCTGCAAGATTTAGGTATTCGTCTTTCTGACGCGGATTTAAAGAAAGTGACGCAAAGGATTATTGAGCTTGGCGACCGTAAGGAAATGGTGACGAGAGAAGATTTGCCTTATATCATCTCGGATGTGATTGACAGCAATAGTGTTATTGAAGAAAAAATTCATATTTTGAACTATGTGCTCACCCATTCCAAAAATCTGAAACCCTCGGCAACGCTTCAAATTCGGATTGGCGACGAGACTTTCGAAGAAAACGCGCAAGGTGATGGGCAATATGATGCCTTTATGAATGCTTTGAAAAAAGTTCTTGTGAAAAAACATATCACTGTGCCGATGCTGAGCGATTATGCGGTGCGAATTCCACCGGGCGGTAAAACTGATGCTTTGTGTGAAACCATCATCACTTGGCAATACAATCACAAAGAATTTAAAACCCGAGGCTTGGATTCTGACCAAACAGTTTCGGCGATTCAAGCAACGCAGAAAATGTTGAATTTGATAAATGTGGTGTAAATCAAAATAAAATAACTTTTTTTATGGAAATGAATATCGCCGTCCTCGCTGGAGACGGAATTGGACCGGAGGTCATCGAGCAGGCATTAAAAGTCGTTAATGCTGTGGCAAAAAAATTTAACCACGACATCAAATTCACGCATGGCATTACCGGTGCTTCTGCTATTGATGCCGTTGGTAACCCCTACCCTGACGAAACGCATGAGTTGTGTATGCAATCTGATGCCGTTTTATTCGGTGCTATCGGTGACCCGAAATATGACAATAACCCCTCGGCAAAAGTACGTCCCGAACAAGGTTTGTTGGCAATGCGTAAGAAATTGGGTCTTTATGCCAATATCCGCCCCATTATGGTGTTCCCGTCATTGGTTCACAAATCGCCTTTGAAAAAAGAATTGATTGAGACCGTGGATTTTGTCTGCATTCGTGAATTGACCGGTGGTATTTACTTCGGTGATAAAGGCAGAAACGAAACCCGTGACAAAGCTTGGGACGTGTGTGAATACACCAAACCCGAAGTGGAACGCATCGTCCGTTTGGCTTATTCCTACGCGCAACAACGCCGTAAAAAACTCACTATCGTGGACAAAGCGAATGTTTTGGAAACCTCTCGCTTATGGCGCGAAGTGTCTCAAGGACTTGAAAAAGAGTACCCTGATGTCGAGACGGAATACTTATTGGTGGACAATGCCGCTATGCGCATCATTCAGTGGCCCGGTGGCTTTGATGTGATGGTGACCGAAAATATGTTTGGCGATATTCTGACCGACGAAGCATCGGTTATTTCGGGCTCCATGGGCTTGATGCCATCTGCTTCAATCGGTTTACACACCTCCGTTTTTGAGCCAATACATGGCAGCTATCCGCAAGCAGCCGGTAAAAATATTGCTAATCCGATTGGTACTATCCTATCCGCAGCAATGATGTTTGAATATGCTTTCCAACTCAACGATGAGGCTCAAGCCATTCGAACAGTGGTTGATTTATCATTAGAAAAAGGTATCGTCACGGTAGATATTGCCGACGGTGGAAAATCCTACTCCACTTCAGAAGTGGGCGATTGGATTGCCGAGCAGATTTGAGCGTAAAATAAGGCAAAAAAGCACCCCCCTCAGTATAGAAATGAGCCATCTTGATATGAGCAGAATCCTGCATTTGGATAAAGTCTGTTGTATTAAGATGGCTTTTTTTGTGAAAATTCTACCTAAATAGCATTAATTTAGGCTTTAAGAAAAGAAGTAAATCGAAAATTTAAAAAAAACCTATACTAAAAAACTGATTTTCCCCTTTGTTTTTATCTTTGTTGCTCAATCACTTAAACATTCACGCTATTTTTTCAAATTTTAAAAAAAAGATTATCTATGAAATTTTCAACGAAACTTATTCCTCTCCTGTGCATGGGTCTTATGATGACTTCTTGCGTGACAAAGAAGCAATATGCCTCTTTACAAACACAGTTAGATGCCGCTAACAAAGATTTGGGCAAATGTGGTCAAACTCTGAATGAGTACATGGGTAAACTTTCCGGTTGCGAGCAAGACAAGGAAAAACTCAAAGGGGACATCAGAAATGCTGAAAATGCCCTCAAACTCCGTCAAGAGCAAATTGACGATTTGAAAAATCAGGTGGCTGATTTTAAAGTTACCCGCGATAAACAGTTGACACAAGTGGGCGACCTGACGGTTTTGTCACAATCTGCTAATCAAAATATCAAAGAGACTTTGTCGCAATTGGAGAAAAAGGATAGTTATATCCACCTTTTGCAAGCGGCAAAAACCAAAGCAGATTCTATCAATCTCGCATTGGCGGTTAACTTAAAAAGTGTATTGAGCGAGGGTATTTCGGATAAAGACGTCGAAATCAAGGTTGACAAAACAGTTGTTTTCATCAATTTGTCGGATAAGATGTTGTACCAAAGCGGTAGCGCTAACATCACGCCGAAAGCGCAAGAGGTGTTGGGCAAAATCGCTAAAATCATCGAATCAAGACCGGAATTAGAAGTTATGGTTGAAGGCTATACGGATAATGTGCCTATCAAAAACGGTTGTGTTGAAGACAACTGGGATTTGAGCGTTAAAAGAGCCACATCGGTTGTGCGCGTTTTACAAAAAGTGTATAAAATTGATCCGAACAAATTGATTGCTGCCGGCAGAAGTGAATTCAATGCTTTAGCCAGCAACGATACACCGGAAGGTCGTTCAACTAACCGTCGTACCAGAATCATTATTTTGCCTAAGTTAGACCAGTTCTATGATTTATTGAACCCTAATATGGTGCCGAGATAATCTTAATATTAAGCAGTAAAATGATTAAAAAAACAAAAAGAGCCTACCTTTTGAAAAGTGTAGGCTCTTTTTGTTTAGTGAAAAAGCAGCCGCACCGCTTATTTATCAATTTTAAAATGCCTTATACTGAGGGGTCATATCCTGAGGATAAAAACCCTATTGAATAGGCACCAACTTAAAAATATACCCGGGTTCTTCAACGGCAATGTAGATAAAACCGTCTCTATCCACTTCTACTGCCCTCAAACGACCGATATTTTTAAACAAAATCTCCTCTTTGACGACTTTATTATTTTTGATTTTGCACAAGTTCAAATACTTGAAACGCAATGAACCGACCAAGAAATCACCTTTCCAAGCCGGATACTTATCACTGCCGACATATAACATCCCACTCGGTCCTATTGAGGGCACCCAATACGTCAGTGGCTGCTCCAAGCCGTCTTTTTTACTTAAAGGCGTCAAGACAGAGCCATCATAGTTAATGCCGTAACTAATGACGGGCCAACCGTAATTTTTACCTTTTTCGGGGACATTCAGCTCATCCCCACCCCGAGGTCCATGTTCGTTTTCCCATAATATGCCACTTTGTTGATGCAAGGCAATACCTTGAGGGTTGCGATGACCATAAGACCAGATTGTTTTGCGAGCAGTATCTACTTTCACAAATGGATTGTCGGCGGGAACATTGCCATCGTCCAATACTCGATGCATTTTACCGACATCATTGCTGAGTTTTTGCGGTAAAAGGGCTTGGTGTTGACCTCTATCGCCGACAGAAATATATAAATAATTGCTTTTATCAAATTCTAAGCGACTGCCGTAATGGTGGCGGGTTTTAAAATAAGGCTCTGCCACGAAAATATCTTTTTGGTCAATCAACATATTTCCCATCAACTTGGCGCGCATCACGGCAGTAGTTGACCAAACGCCTCCGGCGGAATCTTTGGCTTTTGAATATGACAGATAAATATATTGATTTTTGGCAAACTCAGGATGCAACTCAATATCCAAAAGACCGCCTTGACCTTGCGCCAACACTTTTGGCGCACCTGTAATCGAGGTTCTTTGACGATTTTTATCTACTCGGTATAAGCCACCGTCTCTATCCGTAAAAATCATATCACCGTCCGGTAAAAAAGTCATACCCCACGGGTTTTTAGTTCCGAAAGCGAAAGTATCCAATCTGATTTTGATGCCTTCTTGTTGAAAAATATTGGAAATAGGACGTTCAGTGAAATCATACACTTTACGTTTTTCAATGGCATCTAAAATATAGTCAGCAAGATGGGCAATATCTTCCGTTTTGAGGGCTGCTCCCCAAGCCGGCATTCCATTGTCGGGATAACCTGTCGTGATACTTTTAACAATCTCCGCTTTTGATTTGCCGTGTTTCCACTCGCGGTCAACAAAAACTTCTGCTTTGTCGCCGTGGCACCCTGTACAATAGGTTTTGAACGTGGCAACGGCATTGCCGAATGAGGCTGTTCCGCCT
>JANPGW010000270.1:0-9091 GCA_031424115.1 Saprospiraceae bacterium
GGGAACGACAGCGACATAACCATTCTCCAATGCCCAAATATCGGTATCCGTTTTGCCTTCGTCAAGATTGAGAAATTTGCCGGTTAACCAATAATAAGGGCGTCCGAGCGGGTCTTTATTTTCTTGAAATTCTTCAATCCAGCGGGCTTCGGCTTGGCGACAGACTTTTAGTCCTTTGAGTTTCTCAGCCGGTAATTTTGGAAAATTGACGTTTAGAAGTTTATTTTTCAAGGGATTTTGCAACATAAATTCACATAATTGACGAACATAAGGCTTGCAAGGTTCAAAATCAGCATCAAACGAAAAGTCGCTTAATGAGAACCCGATGGAAGGAATCCCTTCAATACTCGCCTCCATGGCGGCTGACATAGTGCCCGAATAAATGATATTGATTGAAGCATTGGAGCCATGATTGATACCGCTCACACAGAGGTCAATGGTTCTGTTTTTGAGCACCACGTGTTTGGCTAATTTGACACAATCTACGGGAGTGCCGGAACATTCATACGCTTCTAAACCGTGAAATATTTTCTTGTCTTTATTGATGCGGATAGGGTCGTGGATGGTCAGGGCGTGTCCTTTGGCGGATTGTGGCGAGTCAGGTGCAACAATAATAACATCTCCGAGTTCTTTCACCACATCTACCAAAGCTCGGATGCCTGGAGCGAATATGCCGTCATCATTGACAACTAAAATCAAGGGTTTTTTCATTGGCTAATATTTTAAATTTTGCCCAAAAATACATCATCTTTGCACTCAGCGGTTATGTTAGACATATTTTTAAGACTAAATTAATTTTACATTTAGTTATCAACGATTGAAAATCATAAAAATCTTCTGCTTTGGATTATAAAGACATCATAAAATCTATTCAGCAAAAACAGTACAAACCAATCTATTTTTTGCATGGAGAAGAACCTTATTTTATTGACGAAATCACCCAAGTGATTGAAAACGACATATTATCGGAGGCGGAAAAAAGCTTTAATCTGACTATTTTATACGGCAAAGATGTGGATCATTTGACTGTTGTGGACAATGCTCGCCGTTATCCCATGATGAGTTCGTTTCAAGTCGTGATTTTGAAAGAAGCGCAGGATATGAAGACTTTGACTCAACTCCAAACCTATATTGAGCACCCCCTCAGTAGTACGGTATTTTGTATCGCATACAAACACAAAAAATTGGATATGAGAACGGCTTTTGCGAAAGTAATGGCAAAGTCAGCGGTGGTTTTTGAGTCCAAGCCCTTGTATGACAATCAAGTGCCCGATTTTATTCGCAATTGGTTGAAAGACAATAAGTTGCAAATAGATTCAGAAGCATTAGATATGATTGTTGACCATCTCGGAACGGATTTGGGGAAGATAATCAATGAGTTGGAAAAGTTGAAAATTAACTTAAATCCTCTATCATCTGATGCCACCCAAAGCGAAAAAATAACGATTAAACATATAGAAAAATACATCGGCATTAGTCGCGATTACAATGTGTTTGAATTGCATAAAGCCCTCGGGCAGCGCAATGTATTGAAGGCGAATAAAATCATCAATTACTTTGGGGAGAATCCTAAAAATGCCCCTTTTGTGATGGTTATCACCAGTTTATACGGCTTTTTTTCTAAACTGTATCAAATGTCTTTCATTCAAAATCAGTCACCGGCAGAACAAGTTAAAACATTAGGGCTGCGCTCCGAATGGTTTTTAAAGGATTATTCTGCCGCGCTCAAACATTATCCGCGACCCAAATCAGAACAAGTGATTGCGTTACTCCGCGAATTCGATATGAAAGCCAAAGGCGTGGATGCCGACAATGCCGATGATGCGGATTTATTGAAAGAACTAATTTTTAAAATTTTACATTAAAATCATTGACATTTCATCATTCATCATTCATCATTCAAATATGTCACTTGCCTTAGAAATTGTCCAGCAATATTACAATTATTTCAACCAGAAGAATTGGTCAGGGATGCTCTCACTTTTAGATTCTGGCATTCGGCACGAACCCAATCAAGGCGAACCGCGCATCGGAGTAGCACTTTTTAAAGAATTTTTACAACTCATGGATGATTGCTACGAAGAGACGCTCACGGATATGGTCTTTTTTTCAGAAACTCATGATAGCCGAGTAGCGGTTGAATTTGTGGTGAAAGGTATCTACAAAAAGGGGGAAGAAGGGCTTCCTGAGGCAAACGGGCAATCTTATATATTACCTGCCGCAGCATTTTTAGAAGTAAAAAATGGCAAAATTACTCGGGTTACGACTTATTACAACTTGCCATTGTGGATAAAATTAGTGTCTGAATAACAGTTTTTTTTGTAGTCAGTTGTTAGTTGACAGTAGTCAGTACGCCCGAAAATGATTGACAAAAATCGAGTTGACATTCTAATGAATCTATCTTATATCATAAAACAAAGTGTTGAAATAGAGTCGGTTTTTGATGATTTAGCCCAATTGCGGATTGCTGTTTTTAGAGCGTATCCTTACCTCTACGAAGGGTCAATAGCCTATGAAAGAGCGTATCTCCATACTTATACTCTATCGGAGAAATCTTTCCTTTTTGGGGTGTATCATAATGAAAAGATGGTCGGGGCAGCCACCTGCATACCCTTGGTTGACGAGACGGATGAGGTGAAAAATCCTTTTTTAAAAGCCGGATTAGATATGGAAAGCATTTTTTATTTCGGAGAAAGCATTTTATTGCCCGAATATCGAGGATTGGGGCTCGGTCACCGTTTTTTTGATGAACGCGAAGCCCATGCCCGCAGTTTTTGTAGCTACCAAACGACTTGTTTTTGTGCGGTAGAACGTCCCCATAATCATCCGTTGAAGCCCGAAAATTACCGCCCATTGGATGATTTTTGGACGAAAAGAGGCTATCGGAAGACCCCCTCAGTACAAAGCCAATTTGAATGGTTAGATATTGGTGAAACTGTTTCTACCTTTAAACCAATGGTCTATTGGATGCGGCATTGGTAGGGATTTCAAATTTTGTGAGGGTAAAAAATGAGTTGAGCAATTATCTGCTCTTAATCGAATCAAGGTATGATGTTACCTTAAAGTTTGTAACAATCGTTTAGATTCTCTGACTAAACCTTTTTTTGAGTTTTTTTCGTAACTGTCCATAGCACCGTGTTCTTCGACTATGGCGGTCAAAATATTTTTGGCATTATGCGGTTTACCAATTTCAATTAAAAATTTAGCGAATTCAATTCTTGAAGGGAAATTGGCAAATTTGGCATCCATCTCCTTAAATTTTAGTTCCGCATTTTCAGTGTCACCTGTATAATGCAACGCCCAAGCGTAGGCAGTTTTACCTTCTAAATCTACTACACTTTTAATGCCTTCTAATTGTTTTCCTACTTCAATTACTTTGTTGTATTCTTGTTTAAGAAAATAACCTCGCAACAGTTTTTTCAACAAATCAGAGTTGTTTTCGTAATATCCTTTTTTACAAGATTCGTAGAGTTTTAACGCTTCGTCATGTCGTCCCCGTTCTGTATAAGCATCGGCAAGATTCATTTTATTGGTAATTGTTTCTGAATATTTTACTTCTTTTTCTAATTTATCAAGGGCATAGTTGCTATACACCAACTCTTTGACTCCTTCTGTCAAGTTGTTGATATTAGGGCGACTATAAAAAGTCTCATACAAATAGATAAGACAACCAATGACCGGTACGAAAATAATGAGCATATACCATTTTTGTTGGTTGTTGTTTTTATAGGCATGAAACAAGCAAAAGGCTTGAAGTCCTAAAATAAGTATATAATATCCTGAATAGCCGAACATAATTGGTGGGTTTTGTTTAACAAAAATTTTGTGTGCAAAAATAACATTTTACTGATATTATACACATAAACTTTAATTTTACCACATAACGCGTTTTTGAAAATGACAACATTTATTACCGCTGCCCAATATCCCATCACCGAACACCGCCATTTTGAAGCGTGGCGCGCCCATACTGAGGGGTGGGTGTTTGACGCTGTTCGACAAAACGCAACCGTTTTACTCTTCCCTGAATACGGTTCAATGGAGTTAGTCAGTCTTTTTGGTGGTGAAATCCGCGCTGATATTCGCCGTCAAGTTAAAGAAATGGATATACTGAGGGGGGACTTTTGTGCGGTTTTTTCTGAATTAGCGCAGAAGTATGGGGTGATTATCATTGCTCCCAGTTTTCCGGTTATGGAAGCGGGTTCTATTTTTAACCGAATTTATGTTTTCTCTCCGCAAGGTCTCGTCGGCTATCAAGATAAGTTTTTTATGACCCGTTTTGAAAATGAAGAATGGGGCATACAGGCAGCAAATCCTAAAAAATTAGTGCTGTTTGAAGCAGATTGGGGCAGTTTTGGGATTCAAATTTGTTATGATGTCGAGTTTGGAATTGGATCCCATTGGCTTTGTGCAGCGGGGGCATCGTTGATATTGGCGCCCAGTTGTACCGAAACCATTCGAGGTGCCACGCGCGTTCACATAGGCGCGAGGGCAAGGGCTTTAGAAAATCAATGTTATACTGTCGTTTCACAAACGGTGGGTAACGCCCCGTGGTCACCCGCTGTTGATGTCAATTATGGTTATGCCGCATTCTATTCTACTCCCGATAAAAATATGCCTGAAGAGGGCATTTTAGCGCAGAAAAAGCCACAAACACCCGGCTGGCTTGTGCAAGGGCTTGATTTATCACTTGTCGAAAATGTGAGACAAGACGGTCAGGTTTTTAATTTTAAAGACCAACAGCGCGTTGCAACGCACTTTTTGGACGCCAATATTGAGATTGTTAAAGTAAAAGTGTGAGTTTTAGATTATAACATTTTCAAACAAACGGGCGTCCAGACTCGGCTATTCGCTCCCGTCGGCGTCAATTTTCCGGTAGTGGCATCTATTCTAAAAGCAACCACATTGCTCGAATTTTGATTGGCAGCCAATAAAAGTTTTCCATCGGGGGAAATCAAAAAATTGCGGGGAATCTCGCCTTGCGTGGATTCGTGTCCTAACATCGTCAATTTACCGGTTATTGCGTCGAAACTATAAGATACAATACTATTGTGACCACGATTGGAGCCATATACGAATTTACCGTTCGGGTGAAAATGGACATCTGCGCAGGAATTGTTGCCCGTAAACTCAGCAGGTAATGTCGAAAGTGAATCTAATAAATTGATAGTCAATGCCTTAGCATCGTATTGGTAACTACCCATAGCGCTGCTGTTTTCATTGATAGCCACAAACTGCTGTGGATTATTAGGGTTAAAATCCATGTGTCTCGGTCCACTATTCGGCGCAGTTGAAAGAGCCATTTTAGGGATTAAAGCCCCTTTTTCAGTCAAATCATACACGAATATTTTATCAGCGCCTTTATTGACCGCAAATACCTGTTTATTATTCACCGAGGGTTGAATATTGTGTGCCCAAGTCAACTTTCCTTCTTGTTGAATCATGCAGATTGAATCGGTCAAGCTGCCATCCGATTTGACGCCGTAACTGACGATGTTGCCGGTGACATAATTGGCAACGAAAACAAAATTGCCTGTTTTATCGGTCGAAACATGACATGGGGCGTTGCCATAACTCGACAATTCATTCAGTTTTTCCAACTTACCACCGTCCAATATTTTAAAAGCCGCAACTTTACCTAATGGTTCTTTGCCCTCGCCACTGATTTCTGCGACGGCATACAGATATTTTTTATCCGGTGAAACGGTTAAAAAAGAAGGATTCGTGATGTTGGTTGAATCTACTATGGTCAATTCGCCCGAAAGTGTATCCATTCGGCAAGTATAAATCCCTGTTGCCTTGCCGTCCACGTGACCCAATTTTTGGGTATAAGTACCTACGAACACAATAGGCAATTTTGTAATATCTTTTTTAGAGGTACAAGCCGACAAAATAAGCAGGGCAAATAGTAATTTTTTCATATTGGTAGATTTAATTTTTTTCGAGGGTCAAGTTAGAAAAATAGTTTCATATCCAATTTACCCCCCTTAGTATTTCTATCGGAAAAAATAAAATCATGGTTAACACGTTGATAAAACAGAATATAAACCCTAATTTTGAAAAAAAATGATGATGAAAACACGCCTTTTTTCCCTTTTATTTTTGCTGAATGTCAGCTGTGTAAATGCTCAAAATGCCTTTGAAGGTACTTATAAAGGTATTTACAACGGCGATAATATTACACTGACCCTCGCTCCTCAGAATGGCGTCGGTGCAAAGCTTGCCGGAAAAATGATAGACAGTGAGCAAACCTATACTATTACGGCGAATGCCTCGTCTAACACGATGCAAGGTACTGCCGTCCAAACAACCTTGGGTTTGAACTTGCCTTTTGAAGCTATCCTTTCGGGCAATCAATTGTCTATTGCTTTTGATTTAACGGCTTTTGGTACCAATCAAAAAATGTTGGTGAATTTGACCAAACAAGGTACTTCATCGGCTCAAGCTGTCAGCACTGCCAAACCTGCACCGGTTGCAAAAGGCAAAAGAGACCCGGCTATTGTCGGTTCATGGACAAAATCTGAGTCTTACAGTTCAGGTTCGGGTGATAACTACATCGGCGGAACAACGCAGTCGAGTATGACTTTCAATGCTGATGGCAGTTTGGTGGACGGTGGTAGCCGAGCACTTGTGAGTGGAAGTTATTTCGGCGGTGATACGGGTACATCACAAGCTAAACCTTTGGAAGGTGTAAGTTGGTATTCTGAAAACAACAATATTTATTTAGTGGTCACTGAAAAAGGTACTACCCAAACCCTAAAATTAGGAAGATATTTTATTGAAAATGGCAAAATGTTGATAACGGGGGATAACGGCAAAAAGGAGTTGTTTTCGAGAAATTGATAATTCCGCCCGTACGAGGAAGCAAATGATGTTTTAAAATCGTTACAGTTTCAAACCATTGAAGGTTTTAAAAATCTTGTTGGTTTGAAGCTGTAACGATTTTTATCTTACCACTTAAAAATCAAGATGATGAAAAAAATTAATGCTTTTTTACTACCCCTCAGTATCATATTTTGCTTTGTAGCGTGTCATAAAAATACCCTACCCAATAACAATTGCGTAGAGAATCCTAAACCGGATTGTTTTTGTACCCAACAGTATGATCCGGTATGTGGCTGCAATAACAAAACCTATGGCAATGCGTGTGAAGCGGCTTGTCAAGGTATTACAGAATTCAAGCAAGGGGCATGTCCAAAATAAAATGTCAATCATTCAATGAACAGAATAACGCAATGTCAATGTAACAAATTATGGTTCGTCATCTTTACTCTGTTGAGCCCAATGTCCTATCTGCATGCCCAACGCGATAAAGTTTATTTGAAAAATGACACAAAACTTGTCGGCAAACTCGTGTTGTATCGCCCCGGCGATTCTGTACAAATTCAGCTTGCCAATGGACAAATTTTAGGTTTTTCTGATAAAGAAGTGCAAAAAATTGTGATGGAAGACTTGAAAACCAATAAGCCATACAATTTTCGAGAAAAAGGCATTTTTAACGTGACGTACTTTGGTTTGTCGTTTGGTAAAACGCAATTGCCATGGAGTCCCGCCCAAACCCATTTGGGGATAAATGTTGAAAATATCACCGGCTATCAATTCAACAGATTGGTGGGTGCGGGACTCGGCATAGGTTACGATAACTATTATGTCACCGGCACTGATGCCAATGTGTTATCGGTTTTTAGTGCTTTTCGGGGATATATGAGCCAACACGCCACAACGGGTTATTACAGTTTGTCCGGCGGTATCGGTTTTCCGATGGTCAATACCAAAGACAACTTGAATCTGTCGGCTCATCGAGGTGGGTTGTTGGTTTATCCGGCAGTCGGTTTGCGGTTTGGGGCTTCGGCGAGAATGAATTTTTTTGCTGACATTGGTGTCAAATTTCAACGCATTTACTTCAACCAAGTCACGGAGTGGAATGAAAACCATTACAAGATTACTTATCAACGGTGGATACTGAGGGGGGGGCTGATGTTTTAAAAAAAGGTTAATTTCGTAGAGTTGACTTAGGTGTCAACTCTACGAAAGAGCCAAAAAAACAATAAAAAAGCGGTGGATACAGAACGGTATCAACCGCTTTTTATATTTTTGTCCTTATGCAGACTCCGGAATCAGTTTTAAAAGAATATTGGGGCTTCGATGATTTTCGCCCTTTGCAACACGACATCATTCAATCTGTCTTGGACGGGCAAGATACACTGGCTTTGTTGCCGACGGGAGGGGGTAAAAGTATTTGTTTTCAAGTACCCGCATTGTGTACCGAAGGTGTTTGTGTAGTCGTTTCTCCATTGATTGCCTTGATGAAAGACCAAGTTTATAACCTCAAAAAGCGCGGCATCCAAGCGGCAGCCATATTTTCAGGCATGCATTACAAAGATATTGACCGCCTTTTTGACAATGCCGTGTATGGCGGGCTAAAATTTTTGTATTTATCACCCGAACGTTTGATGACTGACCTCGCCATTGAACGCATCAAACGGATGAATGTGAGCCTTTTAGCCGTGGACGAAGCACATTGTATTAGCCAATGGGGTTATGATTTCAGACCGCCTTACTTACAAATTGCCGCCATTCGCGAGCATTTGACCAATGTGCCTATTTTGGCACTTACCGCTACCGCAACGCCCGATGTTGTGCAGGATATTTGTGAAAAATTGGAGTTTACAAAAGATACCACTAAAAAATTCCGTGTTTTTCAACAAGATTTTAACCGTCCCAACCTTGCTTATGTGGTCAGAAATGTGGACAACAAAGAAACCAAGTTGGTTGAAATTTTAACCAAAATTAAAGGTAGCAGCGTTGTGTACGCCCGAAATCGCAAAAGAACCAAAGAATTAGCCAAATTATTGTTGAGTCAAGGCATTGCGGCTGATTTTTATCATGCCGGCTTGTCGCCCGATGAGCGCAGTGCCAAACAAGATGTATGGATTGACGATAAATTGCGGGTTATTGTGGCAACCAACGCGTTTGGAATGGGCATTGATAAAGCCAATGTGCGGGCTGTGGTGCATGTGGATTTGCCCGATTCGCTTGAAGCTTATTTTCAGGAAGCCGGACGGGGTGGGCGAGATGGCTTAAAATCATA
>JANPGW010000271.1:0-10089 GCA_031424115.1 Saprospiraceae bacterium
CTTGAAAAAGTACAAAATGATGCCGTGTTCATGCAAGAGCAATTGAACCAGTTGATGCAAAAATATCCTTTGATTGGAGACATTCGTGGCATTGGCTTATTGTGGGGCGTTGAGTTAGTAAAAAATCGAACAACCAAAGAAAAAGCTGTGAAAGAAGCCGAAACAGTGATGTACGAATGTCTGAAAAATGGGCTGAGTTTTAAAGTGTCTCAAGGCAATGTGCTACAATTGTCGCCGCCTTTGACGATAACAAGGGCGGAATTAACAAAAGCAATGCATGTTTTAGATGCTGCTATAGAGAAGGTTACCTCCGAGAAAGCTTGATTGTTTTCTTTTACACATTCAAGTTGTAACATTAATTTGGAGTCATAAAAATTAAATATCTTTACCGTACTAAACAACAATAAAAGATATTTCCACAATTACCGGACTCATGCAAGAAGATATTATTATCCAAATAAGTAGTAAATTAAAAGAAAAACGCAAAGAAAAAGGCATCACTTTACAACAACTCGCCGATAAAGCGCAGGTGAGTAAAGGGTTGATTTCGCAGATTGAGAATAACCGCACCATTCCCTCGCTGTTGGTATTGGTCAATCTTATCAAAGCATTGAATATTGATTTCAATGATTTTTTTAACGATATTCAACAAGATTCTGACCATCCCAAAGCCATTGTCAAGAAAAAAGAAGATTATCAAACCTTTGAAAAAGAACATGCCAAAGGGTTCTCTTACAAACGGATTTTGACCAAAAATATCAATATCCTGCCGGTTGATTTTGTTATTCTCGAATTGAAAAAAGGTGCCAGCCGCTCACATTTGGTCAAAACAGATGCTTTTGAGTACAAATACATCATTAAAGGCACGGTTGAATATACCATTGGCGATAAAAAATATATCCTTAATGAAGGCGATTCGCTATTTTTTGATGCCAGCGTCGGGCATAAACCCACGAATATTGGCGATTCGGAAGCGCTGATTTTGGTGATTTATTTCTTTAATGAAACCCACAAAAACTAATTTAGCTTTTAATCTTCTGTTTACATCTCATCCAATATGCTCTATACTGAGGGGGGGTATCCCAAGCCTCGGAGAGGGTTTCTTATTTTACAATAACTTAATGTTAAGCTAACATTCTCTAAACGTTAGCCGGGTACTTTTGCGCAGTCAAGAGAGCGAAAGGGTTTGCCATGCTGTACCGTTTAGTGATTAATTAGCACACATCTTAATAGGCATAAAGTGTCGGAGTGACGCAAAGCCTGACACATTTATCAAATTTTGTAAAGTATAAATAAACATTTTTATTTTTTTAAAATAACAAGGAAAATGGCGAAAATGACGATTTTTGAATAAAAATTTGTTCTTAATCAAAAACAGCAAACAATTAATATTAAAATGCATATATAAGACTTATTTTATTTTAAAAATTTTGCCCTATTTATTTTAATATTTGTAAACTTATTATTAATCTTGTCTAATTATTCTTATTAACTAAATAAAATCGAACTCAATGAAACAAACTCTACTACGAGGGTTCAAAAAACCCAACAGGAGAAACCTTTTTGCCTTAATGGTTTTTCTTTTGCTTCAAGTTTGTGTATCACATCAAACCTTTGCTCAGGAGCAAAACATTCAAGGAAAAGTTACAAGTGCGGAAGATGGTTCAGGGTTGCCCGGGGTTTCTATCTTCGCTAAAGGGACGACAAAAGGAACAGTTACAGATATTGATGGTACTTACAAATTGAGCGTTCCGTCTAATTCGGTATTGGTTTTTTCGGCAGTCGGGATGTTGACTCAAGAAATTGCCGTTGACAATCGTTCTACAATAGACCTTGTCATGGCAATTGACAATCGGCAACTATCAGAGGTTGTGGTGACGGCTTTAGGGGTTAAAAAAGATATCCGTGCCATTGGCGTTTCGATTCAATCTATGGACGGTGCTTCGGTTATTAAAGCCCGTGAGCCCAACCCTGTCAACTCTTTAGTGGGTAAAATTGCCGGTCTGACCGTGGGTGCCAGTTCGGAAATGTTGCGCCGCCCAAATATCTCGCTGCGGGGGAACTCTGACGTTTTGTTCGTCGTGGATGGTGTGCCGGTGAATTCTGATACGTGGAATTTAAGCCCTGACGATATTGAGACCTATTCCGTTTTGAAAGGTGCTTCTGCTTCCGCTTTGTATGGTTTTAGAGGTAAAAATGGGGCTATTTTAATCACAACTAAGCGCGGTTCAAAAGATAAAAGAGGGTTTTCAGTAGAGTTTAACTCCTCAACGATGACTGAAAACGGATTTTTGACCATTCCTAAAGTCCAAGACCTTTATGGCCCCGGTGACCACGGGCAGTATGCCTTTGTAGATGGCCGAGGTGGTGGTGTGAACGATGGTGACTACGATGTGTGGGGTCCTCGTTTTGAAGGTCAATTAATACCCCAATACGACAGTCCTATTGACCCTGCTACCGGCAAGCGCACAGGAACACCTTGGGTTGCCCGTGGTAAGGACAACTTAAGCCGGTTTATTCAGCCGGGTCTTCTTTCCACGAATAATATTGCCATTGCTTCCAGTAATGACAAATACGATTTACGGTTTTCAATGTCTCATACCTATCAAAAAGGGATTGTTCCGAACACGCAATTGAATAGCACGACTTTTAAAATCAATTCAGGGTATAATTTTACCAACCGCCTGCGCTTTGAAGGGGATGTTCAATTCAATCGCCAATTTACGCCCAACTATCCTGATGCCAATTATGGTCCCAATTCTTTGATTTACAACATGGTTATTTGGGGTGGCGCTGACTGGAATGTTGACGATATGAAAAAATTGTGGCAACCGGGTAAAGAAGGTGTGCAGCAAATTTATGCTGAATATCAACGCTATAACAACCCGTGGTTCGTTGTTAAAGAGTGGTTGCGCGGCCATTACAAATCCGATGTTATTGCTCAAACGGCTTTGAAGTATGATATAGCAGATGGTTTAAATGCCACTTTGCGGACGCAGGTTTCAACTTGGGGCATGTTACGCACTGAAAAATTGCCGTATTCAGCAACGACTTATGGACGGGAGGAAGCGCGAGGAGATTATCGCGAAGATCGGCGCAATTTGATAGATAATAATACGGAATTGTTGTTGAAATACGACAAACAAATTACGCCAATTTTTAGCGTCAATGCTTTGGCAGGAGCTAATATGCGCATTTTTAACTACAATTCAAACTATGCTTCTACTAACTATTTGAACGTACCGGGTGTTTATAATTTTGCTAACTCTGCCAATCCGGGGTTCTTTTCCAATTTTACTTCTGATATGCGGGTATTGTCTTCTTACTACTCAGCAGATTTTACTTTGAAAAATCTTTTAACACTTTCTACTACGGGGCGGGTGGACAAACTTTCTACCTTGCCAAAAGGTAATAATACCTTCTTTTATCCTTCGGCATCTTTGAGTTTTGTGGTGTCGGACTTGATTAAAATGCCGGCGTTTATTTCATTCTTCAAATTGCGGTCTTCTTATGCCAATGTGAAAGATGCGTTTACTACCTCCACAATTGGCGCAACGCCGGGTGTAGGTTATCCGTTGAGCTATGGTGACCAATATTTCTCTTCTTATGACGGACCGACGTATCAAAACTCGGCTGTTTATGCTACGCCATTGGGTTATAACAATCAACCCTACGCCACTTTTACGAATACACTCAATAATCCGAATATCAAGCCCAACTCAACCACTCAAACAGAGTTTGGTTTGGATCTGCGTTTTATGAAAAACCGCTTGGTTTTAGATGCGGCTTACTTTATCAGCAATGATGGACCGGGCATTTTTACCCTGCCTATTTCTGAAACAACGGGCTTCACAGGTGCTTTGCAAAACGGCATCGAGTCGCAAAAAAAAGGCGTTGAACTATCACTATCAGGGCAGGTTATAAAAAACACAAATGGCTTTAATTGGGACATCGTTGCCAACTGGGCAACTTTCAAACAAACGTTGACCGCTATCTATCCGGGGCAAACAACCCTCAATACGTTCTTGAAAGTAGGTGATCGTTTGGATAAATATTACGCTTCTACTTTTGTGCGCACACCCGATGGACAGTTGATCAATGATGCGGGTGGTCGTCCAATTCAAATTCCCGTGGCTCAGTTTCTGGGTAATACCAATCCTGATTTTGTATGGGGTATTAATAACCGTTTTTCTTATAAAAGCTTCACATTTAGCTTCCAATTCGATGGTCGTGTGGGTGGCGTCATTCAAGACTATGTGCGTCGTCAAGCTTTCCGAGGTGGTCGTCATATTGAAACCGTAGAGGGGGCAATGGGCGAGGCGCGTCTGAACGATACCAAAGGCATTAAGTCTTATTTAGGAGATGGTGTTCAAATCTCGAATGGTGTCGCTATCAAGTACGACCCGGACGGCAAGGTCACCAACTATGCAGAGATGCAATTTAAGCCGAATGAAACCAAGCAGTTTTTACAAGATTACATCAGCCGCCGATTTGGGCCAGCGGGTTTAAATATGATAAGCCGCACATTTACCAAATTGCGCGAGGTGGTGGTGGGTTATACGCTGCCGAATACCTTCTTGAATAAAGTGGGTGTCAAGCAAGCATCTGTTTCGTTTGTTGCTCGCAACTTGCTCTATTTTGCTGAAAAAGATGATTTAGATATTGAGCAATACGTTGGCGGTGGCAGCAGTGATTTGAATACGCCTACCACAAGACGGTATGGTATTAATTTGAATTTTATTTTCTAATGGTGGCGGTTTGCTACCCTGAGGTTTCTGTATTAGACCCCCTCAGTATCTTAAAAAAAAGTTCTTTTTTATTAACACATAGGCACAGTAGGACACATAGTTCCTTACAGGAAGCCAAAATTTATGTGTTCTACTGTGCCTATGTGTTAATAAACAAACAAATTAAATATTTCATACAATGAAAATTAATAAAATAATCATATTCTCATTCTTGATTTTCGCCCTATCAAGCTGCGAAAAGCCATTTGAAGATCTTGAAAAAGACCCGAATCGAGCCGTCAATGCACCGGCCTCATTGATATTGAACGGATTATTATACAATATGTACACCGGGGCATGGAATGCCGAGCAACGGTATAACCAGTTTTATTGTTCCAATTACAACTATTATGACCATAATGAATATAGTTGGACAACGACCGGTTTTAACTATACCTCCTTAAAAAATGTCATAAAAATGGAAGAAGAAGCCAAACGGGCAGGGGCGGGCGATGTCAATCCATATTCTGCTTTGGGTAAATTTTTTCGGGCTTATTATTTCAACAATATGACGCGCCGCGTGGGTGACATTCCTATGGTCGAGGCATTAAAAGGTTTAGACAACACCGCACCAAAATATGATAGCCAAAAAGCTGTTTTTATCCAAGTTATCAAATGGCTTGATGAAGCCAATGACAACTTAGCGGCATTGATTGCTAAAGCGGATAATACATTGGCTGGCGATTTATATTTCGGCAATGACCTCCGCAAATGGCAAAAAGTGGTGAATACATTTAAAGTGCGTGTATTAATCAGTTTGAGTAAAAAAGAGAGTGATGGTGAATTGGGGGTCAAAGCTAAATTTGCGGAAATATTGAGCAATCCGTCAAAATTTCCGGTTATGGCGGGTATGTCTGATAATTTGCAGTTTATTTCTACATCTTTGACTAAATACCCCCGCAATCCGTCTAATTTCGGTTTCAATGCCACTCGTGAAAATATGGCAAAAACGTACGTAGATTTGCTCGTGGCTCGCAAAGACCCGCGTATTTTCGTCGTTGCCGAACCGGCGGAAGCTAAAATTAAAGGTGGCTTAAAACCTACTGATTTTGAGGCGTATGTGGGGGCAAGTTCCGGTGAGGACTTAGCGGATATGAGTACAAAAGCGGGAAAAGGCGACTATTCTTTCCAAAGCCGTAAACGCTATTATTCTAATGATGTCGGAGAACCCGTGTTTATCATCGGGTATCCTGAACTCTGTTTCAACCTTGCCGAAGGTATTAATCGCGGCTGGGGAACCGGGAATGCAGAAGAATATTACAACAAAGGCATAGCGGCATCAATGGGTTTTTATGGTATTACGGATGCTGCTGCGTTGGCAACTTACACTGCTCAGCCGACAGTTAAATACGCCGGTAACACAGCCGCAGGATTGGAACAAGTGCTGACGCAAAAATACATTGCCTTTTTCCAAAATTCAGGCATGGAAGCGTGGTATCAATGGCGGCGTACTGGAGTGCCAACGTTTTTAACCGGCGTGGGTACTGGTAACAGTGGGGTTATTCCAAAACGGTGGCAATATCCAAATGGCGAACGCACAGCCAATAAAGCTAATTTAGAAGCCGCTCTTGCCAGCCAATATGGCGGAAAAGATGATGTCAACGACGTAATGTGGTTATTAAAATAGAGTGTTAAAGTTTTCTTTTTCCTCCTTTTATCCGAAAAAATGACGGCATACTGAGGGGGGTTAATAAGAGTATAATCAGATATAGGGCGGCGATGAGCTGCCCTATATTGTCTGTTTGAAGTTCATTTTTAAAAAATTAAAACCCGCTGGGGCATTACTATGAAAACAATCCTTATTTTACTTTTCACCTTTTGCATCTCAATTTATTCCACCTCCATACACGCACAAAGCAAACTCAAGACCGAAAATGTCATTCTTATTACCACGGATGGTTTTCGTTGGCAGGAAATGTTCGGCGGAGCAGATTCGGCGTTGATGTACAATAAAACTTTTACCACGGATTCGGCCAAAGTGGTCAATGCTTTTTGGGCCTCGACGCCACAGGAACGCCGCGCAAAACTCTTGCCCTTTTTTTGGTCAACGATTGCGCAAAAAGGGCAGATATACGGTAATCGTTGGCAGGGAAACAAGGTCAATGTCTCCAACCCGTATTGGTTTTCTTACCCGGGTTACAACGAAATATTGACGGGTTATCCGGATGAAAAAATCAATTCAAATGCTAAAAAAGACAACGAACATGTAACTGTATTGGAGTTTTTGAATAATCAGCCTCAATTTAAGGGTAAAGTTGCTGCTTATTCCACGTGGGATGTTTTTCCCTATATCATCAACGAAAAACGCAGCGGCATTCCTGTCAACTCAGGTATCGAATTGGTTACCGGTAATCTCACGCAGAAGGAAGAATTATTGAATGACATGCAAAAAAACATTCCACCATCGGGGAGCGACCGTCACGATTTTTTGACCTATTATTTAGCCAAAGAATATATCAATAGGAAAAAACCCCGAGTTTTCTTTCTCGCTTTTGATGAAACCGATGAATTAGCACACGAGGCAAAATACAAAGACTATCTTTTTGCTGCCCATTCATTCGATAAATATGTTGCCGATTTATGGCAATATTGCCAATCTCAGCCCCAATACAAGGATAAAACCACCTTTATTATTGCCACCGACCACGGGCGCGGAGATAAAATCAAGGCAGAATGGACAGGTCATGGACAAAAAATATTAGATTGCAACCAAATTTGGATAGCGGTCATGGGCCCCGATACGCCGGCAGCCGGAGAGGTTAAGACGGCAGGGCAACTTTATCAAAACCAAATTGCCAAGACGTTGGGCAAATTTTTAGGCGTTGAATATAAAAATGGCAAAACAACGGGCGAAATAATCAAAAGCGCGTTCAGGTAAAACCAATCGAAATATGAAAAATATCATTATCCGTGCGTTGCACATGGTACTCTTATCCGTCATAGTTGTCCCACAACTCATTGCCCAAAACTGGGAAATATCCGCTCCTGCCGGCAATGAACAGACCAAAATCAATAAAAATGGTAAAACGGTCATTCCCAACGGGCGATACATTACGCCACGAGGCAAACAGCTAATGACTGCACCACATCCTTACGGCTTGTCTTTAAGCCCCGATGGTAAAGTGGCTGTGACGGCTAATTCCGGGATTAAACCGTTTTCCATCACTATCATCAACAATGTTTTAGAGGGTCAATCAACGGTCAAACAAGTGCCCGAAGGGGCTAAAAATGATGAAGGCATCCTGCAAGCCTGCTTTATGGGATTGGCTATTTCGCCGGATAATAAAACGGTCTATGTAGCGGGTGGTGAAAGCAATGCAGTTTTGAAATACGATCTTTTGACTGGTAAACCTGCCGGAAAAATCAATTGCGCCGTCAAAGCGCTGTCCGACGAACCGAATAGCCGAGTGCCATATAATGGTTATTTGGGCGATATGGTGATGACAAAAGACGGCAAGCGCTTATTTGTGGTGGATCAAATGAACTTCAGAATGGTCGTTATTGACCTTGAAACCGAAAAAGTGCTGTATAATATTCCAACGGGGCGTTATCCCTTCGGGATTACATTTTCGCCCGATGAAAAGAAGATTTTCGTTGCCAACGTCGGCGTTTTTGAATATAAACCGTTTACGGATTTAGACCCGAAAGACCTCAAAAAAACGGCTCATACTTATCCCGCCACTAAATATGGTTCTCAAGAAATGATTGAAGGCGATGCCTCAAAAGGAATTCCATCATTGGGCGACCCGAATGTACCGGAAGCTTTTTCGGTGTGGTCTTATGATTTGTCGGGCAAACAACCTCGAGTAACGGCAAAAATAAAAACCGGTTTTTTGGTGGGGCAATTGATTGAAGATTTTCCGGCGGTGGGCGGGGCAAGCCCTAATTCAGTTGTTGCTAATGATAAATACGTCTTTGTGAGCAACGGCAACAATGATTGCATTTCGGCAATTGATATCACCACTAATGAAGTGGTTAAAAACATACCCCTCCAGATTTTGACGGGACAGGTCAGTTTAGACGCGCGTTTGGGTAAATTGCGCGGCATTATTCCGTTTGGCGTGGCACTTTCGCCCGATAAAAAACGCTTGTATGTGGCAGAATCGGGGATTAACGCGGTGGGCGTTATTGATGCTGAAACGCTGAATGTGTTGGGTCATATTCCCACCGGTTGGTTTCCTGCTAAAATAAAAGTGAGCAATGACGGTAAAAAACTCATCGTTGCGAACGCCAAAGGTTACGGTAGCGGGCCTAATGGCGGCAAAAATTTCACACTAACAGAAACCGGCAGCTATATCGGTTCGTTGATGTACGGGTCTGTCTCAGTGATGGATATTCCCACCGATGATGAATTGAAAAAAGAAACAGCGCAAGTAATAGAAAACAATTTTAAGCTTGTTCAAACAGATACAAAAGTTCTTAAGAATCCGGTTTATGACAGTATCAAGTACATTGTTTTTATAGCCAAAGAAAATCGCACGTATGATGAAGTTTTCGGGCAATTACCCAATGGCGATGGCGATGCTACTTTAGCGCGTTTCGGCAATGGTGCATCAGTCGCCAATAAGAAAAATAATACCTACCATGAAAAGGTAGATGTGATGCGGAACCACTTGGCATTAGCCAAACGGTTTGCCATATCCGACAATTTTTATTGCGATTCCGATGTTTCAGCCGATGGACATCGTTGGTTGGTCAATACATATCCCAACGAATGGTGCGAGACGTCTACTTCAGCGCATTATGGCGGCAAATTATCGTTAGTGGACACCTCAAAAGCGCCCGGCAATTACGCCATTTATGGCTCAGCGGGATCTATTTATCCTGAAGATTACAATGAAGCGGGGTCTATTTGGGATCATTTGGGGAGGCACAATATTGATTTTTTCAACTTCGGCTTTGGGGTTGAAATGGCAGCGGCGTACAGTGACAGCACGATGAAATATATCGGTGAGTTATACACGGTCAATTACCCTTTGCCCGCGCCCTTATTCGAGAAAACATCGCGCACTTTTCCCACGTACAATATGGCTATTCCCGACCAATTCAGGGCGGATTTATTCATGCAAGAATTTAAAAAAAGGTGGAATAATAACAATTTGCCACCTGTATTGACGCTTATGTTGCCCAATGACCATGGCACAACGGAGCGACCCAAAGCTGGTTTTCCTTTTCATGCAAGCTATATGGCGGACAATGATTTGGCGGTCGGGCGCACGATTGAGTTTCTTTCCAGAACACCGTATTGGAAAAATATGGCAATTGTTATCACCGAAGATGATGCACAGGGTGGGGTAGATCA
>JANPGW010000272.1:0-41666 GCA_031424115.1 Saprospiraceae bacterium
TAATTTGTCATTCCTAATCCTATAATTGATAATGGAAAAGCCATCATATAAAGAAATGCTTGATGCCGGCGTTCATTTCGGTCACTTAAAACGTAAGTGGAATCCTAAAATGCAACCGTACATCTTTGCTGAACATAAAGGTATTCACCTTATTGACTTGAACCGTACAAGTGAAGGTCTTGATCGTGCCGCTAACGCTATGCGTCAAATCGCTAAAAGCGGTCGTAAAATCATGTTTGTTGCTACCAAAAAGCAAGCTCGTGACATTGTCATGAAAGCCGCTTTAAGCGTGGGTATGCCTTTCGCTACAGAGCGTTGGTTGGGGGGTATGATGACCAACTTCACCACCGTTCGGAAGTCAGTGAAAAAAATGCAAAACATTGATTCTCTTTTAAATGACCCTAACGCTACGGGTATTACTAAAAAAGAACGTTTGATGATGACTCGTGAGCGCAACAAAATCGAAAAAGTTCTCGGTGGTGTCGCTAACTTGAACCGTCTTCCGGCTGCTGTATTTTTAGTAGATATCGGACACGAACATTTGGCTTTGGCTGAATCAAAACGTCTGGGTTTACGTACATTTGCTATGGTTGATACCAACTGCGACCCTAACTTGGTTGATTTTGCTATCCCAGCTAATGATGATGCTTCTAAATCAATTTCTTTGATTTCTAATTATTTAGTGGAAGCCATTCGTCAAGGCTTAGAAGAGCGCAATAAATCTAAAGAAGTTGCTAAAGAAAATTAATCAATAAAATTTTTAATTTTAACTGAAATAACATGGCTGCAAGTATAGAAGATATAAAAAAACTCCGCGATATGACCGGCGCGGGTATGGGCGATTGCAAAAAAGCCCTTGAAAACTCTGATGGCGATATTGAGGGAGCCATTGACTTCCTCCGCAAATTGGGGCAAAAATTGTCTGTTAAACGTGAAGACCGTGAAGCAAAAGAAGGCGTTTGTATCGCTTTAACTTCTGCTAATCGCAACAATGGCGTGGCTATTCGTTTGTCTTGTGAAACAGATTTCGTAGCTAAAAATGAGAAATTCGTTGAATTAGCTCAGTCTTTTGCTGAAATTGCCCTCAAAAATTTGCCTGCAACAACTGCTGAACTTTTAGCGCTGAAAACTGAAGAAGGTATCACTATTGAAGACAAAATCAAAGAGCAAATCGGTATCATTGGCGAGAAATTAGAAATCGTTGATTATGGCGTTATCACAACGGCAGCCGGTGAAGGTCAAGTGATTCCTTATATCCACATGGGCAATCGTGCAGCGGTAATCGTGGCTCTTAACCAAGAAGGGCCGGACAAAATCGAAGCAGGTAAAAATGTCGCTATGCAAGTAGCTGCTATGAAGCCGGTAGCGGTTAATAAAGACAGTGTTGATGCCTCTACTCTTGAGCGTGAACTTGAAATCGGTCGCGAACAAGCGCGTACTGAAGGCAAACCTGAAGAAATGATTGAAAAAATCGCTCAAGGCAAATTGAACCGTTTCTATAAAGATTCAGTTCTTTTGAACCAAGATTATGTCAAAGACGGTAGCAAAACCGTTACTGCTTATTTGGATAGCGTGAGTAAAGGTTTGACAATTACAGCATTCAAACATGTCAAATTAGGATAATTTATTTTATCATATAAAAGCGAATTTCGTAAGAAGTTCGCTTTTTTTTTACCTTTGCAGACCCCCTCAGTATAGGTACTTATTTTGAGTAGGTGTTAATAAGGTCTGATAGCTCAATATTTTTAAGGAATCATACAATTAAGTGGATCATGTCTCAATTGAAATATAAAAGAATCTTGCTTAAGCTGAGTGGTGAATCGCTCATGGGAGACCAAAAATTTGGTATCACCGCTGAAATGCTTCAACACTATGCGCTGCAAGTGAAAGAAATAGTAGATATGGGCGTTGAGGTAGCGATTGTTATCGGTGGTGGTAATATCTACCGCGGCATCCAAGCTGAAAAGTCCGGTATCGAACGGGTTCAAGGCGATTATATGGGCATGATGGCTACCGTAATCAATGGTATGGCATTGCAAAGTGCTATGGAAAGTGTCGGTTTATACACCCGACTTATTTCTGCGATTGAGATGAAAGCCATTGCAGAACCTTATATCCGACGGAGGGCTATTCGCCATTTGGAAAAAAGACGCGTTGTGATTTTCTCCGGTGGAACAGGCAGCCCATTTTTTACTACGGACTCCGCAGCAGCCTTACGTGCAAGTGAAATCAACGCTGATGTTATTTTGAAAGCCACACGCGTTGATGGGATCTATACTGCCGATCCGGAAAAAGACCCGACGGCTAAGAAGTTTGACAATATTACTTTTGCCAAAGTCATCTCTTTAGGTTTGAATGTGATGGATATGACGGCATTCACGATTTGTCAAGAGAACAATGTCCCCATTATAGTCTTCGATATCAATGGTCACGATAATTTAGCCAGAATTATTCAAGGCGAAAGTATTGGTACGTTAGTGGAAGGATAAGCAAGGGTACTTAACAGTCAAAATAAAATCCGTAAGTCTGCATAGGCTTACGGATTTTATTTTCACCCCCCCCTCAGTATAAAATACACTTCTTATCATTTCAGCGACTCCATCGTTCTCACAAAACCCGTTACACCGTTTGATTGTAAAAAAGAAGCTGCTTTTTGACGCGTTGGAAAATGCCCAACCAAAATTCTATACACCCATTTACCTTTCTCTTGCCGTTCGGAGACAAATAGCCGTTGTGAGCCATTAAACCGTTTTTTGATACCTGTCACGGCAGAATTTAACTCATTTTTACTGGAATATGCCCCTACTTGAACCGTAAAAGCATTGGCAGTAACGTCATTCGGACGGGTATCAGCCAACGATTCTTTTCGTGAGGCTGTCGCAGGAATTCTTTCACGCGTGTTAACCGCTGGTTTTGCAGTTGGTGTTATGGTTGATGAGAATACTTTTCGCGGTTCACCGCCTGAAGATTCCGATGCTTTATAGAGAGCGACACTTGTACTATTCGATGTGTTACTGAATCCGGTAGAATTATTATAACCATCATCACCGGATTTTTCAATTTTTATTCTATTTTGGGTTTTATTATATGATTGTAAAACAGAAATGAAGCGCGAGGCAGTGAAAGTTTCTTCATGTCGCCCGACTTGTACACCCTTAGAATTCATAACTATAATAGTCGGCAGCAGAGATACATTGAATTGGTTTTTTAAATCATACCCATCAAAACTTTGAATGTCAATTTTTACCGGAATATAATGCTCTTTAACATAACTCGATACTGAGGGGTCTGTAAATGTATATTCTTCCATCATCCGACAAGGCGTGCAGTAGCTTGCCGAAAAATCTAAAAAAATTAATTTTCCTTCACGGGCAGCCCGTTCTTTTGCATACTTAATATCACCGTTGATGAAACTGACGTCTGCCAGTAATGCAGCAGATAAAGATAAATTGAGGGTAAAAAGAAGCATTAGTTTTCTCATATTCGTCTTGGAATTATAGTATGTGATAAAAAAATAAATGAGTGATACAGACTTGAAACATTCACTGTATCTTTTGTTGATTACAAAAAGAATACCATATTTCAGTTTTAATATAAGCGATACTCTTATAATATATTGATACACAATGATTTATAAAAATTTATTTTAATTTCGATAGGCATATGTAATTCTAAAAATCCGTTTTACCTTTGCTATTCTGAATAATCAAATATATGTCAATATGTCGAAAAAATATGCAGCTATAACAGGCGTTCACGGTTACGTACCGGATTTTATCCTTACCAATGCTGGGTTGGAAGAATTGGTGGATACTACAGATGAGTGGATTACATCGCGGACGGGTATCAAACAGCGGCATATTCTGAAGACACCGGGTTGGGCAACTTCTGATATGGGCGTTGAGATGGTAAAAGGTTTGCTCCAAAAAACCGATACCAAACCCGAAGAGGTCGAGTTGCTAATCTGCGCAACCGTAACACCGGATATGGCTTTTCCCGATACAGCCAATACAATATGCGACAAAGCCGGTATTCATAATGCTTTCGGTTTTGATTTGAATGCTGCTTGTTCAGGTTTCTTATATGCTTTGGTGACTGGTGCAAAGTTTGTTGAATCGGGGGCATACAAAAAAGTAGTTATAGTAGGAGTGGATATGATGTCGAGCATCGTTGATTATACAGATCGGACAACGTGCGTGATTTTTGGTGATGGCGGTGGAGCAGTTATGTTGGAGCCAACAACTGAAGGAGTAGGTGTTATTGATAGTGTGCTGAGAGGAGATGGATCGGGTCGGCAATTTTTACACATGAAAGCGGGCGGGTCATTGATGCGCCCGACCCACGAAACGGTGGATCACCGTTTGCATTATGTTTATCAAAATGGGCAACCGGTTTTCAAAGCTGCCGTTAAGGGGATGTCATCTGCTGTTGAGGAAGTTTTGAAACGCAATCACATGACTATTGATGATATAGATTGGTTGGTGCCTCACCAAGCAAATAAGCGCATCATACAAGTCGTGGGTGAAAGCGTTGATATTTCGCCGGAGAAAGTCATGGTTAATATTCATAAATATGGCAATACAACTGCCGGAACATTGCCGCTTTGCCTTTGGGATTACGAAAACCAACTCAAAAAAGGGGATAATCTCATGCTGACTGCTTTTGGCGGAGGCTTCACTTGGGGAGCCGTTTTAGTAAAATGGGGTTATGACGGGCTTGAATTTGGCGTTTAAATTTCAAAAAAGACATGTTTTTTAATAAAAAACCCTATCTTTGCGCGGCTTTTGAGAATTGGGCAATTTGTAAAAGTTGTCCAATTTTATTTTCAAAACCCCTTGGCAGTATAAACGGCTTTTTTCATAAAAATTAATAGTATTAAAATATGGCTTCAACGTCAGATATCAAAAAAGGAATTTGTTTCGAATACAACAACGATATTTTCAAAGTTGTGGATTTTCAACATGTAAAACCGGGCAAAGGCGCCGCTTTTGTCTATGTTAAAATGAAAAGTGTGACAAGAGGCAATGTCTTGGAAAATAATTTCCCAAGTGGTCATAATATCACGCTTGTACGCGTAGAACGCCGCCCATCGCAATATCTTTATACAGATGACATGGGTCTTAATTTCATGAATACTGAAACGTATGACCAATTGGCTATTCCGGAAAGTATGATTGAAAATGCCGATTTAATGTTGGAAGGGATGATGGTAGATATTATTTTCGATGCCCGCGATGATAAACCTCTGATGGCTGAATTGCCACCTACTATCAACTTAATAGTCACATACACCGAACCGGGTGTAAAAGGCGATACCGCTACCAATTCTTTAAAACCGGCGACTGTCGAATCAGGTGCTACAGTCAAAGTACCTCTTTTCGTCAATACCGGTGATAAAGTCCGAGTCAATTCTGAAACGCGTGAGTACATGGATAGGGTGAAAGATTAATGTTATTTCAATAAAGACAATTTTCGGTGCAAATATTTTATAAGGAATAATTTTTTTTTCTTATTATTGCCAACTGAAAATTGTCTTTTTTATTTTTAATCTTTTTTACAAACAAAACAACTTACCGATTCACTATCTTTAGTTCTCCTTGACGAAGGGTATTAGTTTCTTGAATCAATAAATTTTTTATTTTAATTTATAAAACCCTTATATTGAGTTTTTTATGAATTAAATGAAATCAAAAACAACCAAAGATGACATTTGAGGAAATTAAGGCATTAATCCAACTCATCAACAAGAGTGACCTTGCCGAGTTCAGATTTGAAGACGGAGACCAAAAACTTGTTATCCGCACTTCCAAATATAATAATGGCAAGCAACACGTCATTCATTCTGCTCCGATGGCAGCATCATTTGCGCCTCCGCCTCCTCAGCCTGCTGCTGTCAGCGCCCCGGCTGCTCCTAAAACAGAAGAGGAATCGGCTCCCAAAACAACCCCGGCTACAGCCAATACTGAGGGGGTAGGTTTGCTTGAAATAAGATCACCGATAGTGGGGACATTCTATCGCTCAGCGGGTCCTGATAAACCGGTTTATGCAAAAGTAGGCGATACGGTGGATAAAGGCTCTATTGTGTGCATTATCGAAGCCATGAAATTATTCAATGAGATTGAGTCTGATATAAAAGGTAAAATTGTCAAAATTGTTGCAGAAGATGCATCGCCAGTTGAATATGACCAAGTTCTCTTTTTAGTTGATCCGAAAGGATAATTTCAATTTCATTAAAAATTATCATGTTTAAAAAAATATTAATCGCCAATAGGGGAGAAATTGCACTGCGCATCATTCGTACGTGCAAGGAAATGGGTATAAAAACCGTTGCGGTGTATTCGACCGCTGACCGAGATTCACTCCATGTGCGCTTCGCGGATGAAGCCGTTTGTATCGGACCCCCTTCTTCAAAAGAATCTTATCTGAATGTTCCGCGCTTGATGGCAGCTGTAGAAATTACTAATGCGGATGCTATCCATCCGGGCTATGGTTTTTTATCTGAAAATGCGAACTTTTGCGAAATTTGTACCGAATATGGCGTAAAATTCATTGGCCCAACACCTGAGCAAATTCGCAAAATGGGGGATAAAATCACGGCAAAAGATACGATGATTAAAGCCGGTGTGCCGGTTGTGCCAGGCAGTGATGGGTTACTAACAGACGTGGTTTCAGGTAAAAAAATTGCTCAAGATATTGGATATCCTGTCATTTTGAAAGCAACTGCGGGCGGAGGTGGAAAAGGGATGCGCATTGTTTGGAAAGAAGACGAATTTGAAAACCAATGGAATACCGCTCGCATGGAAGCCAAAGCGTCTTTCGGAAACGACGGTATTTATGTTGAAAAATTTGTAGAAGAGCCACGCCATATCGAATTTCAGGTTGCAGGCGATCAATATGGTAGAGTATGCCACCTCTCAGAAAGAGATTGCTCTATCCAACGTCGCCATCAAAAATTGTTAGAAGAATCGCCTTCGCCTTTTATGACGGATGAATTGCGTGAACGCATGGGTGAGGCTGCTGTAAAAGCCGCTCAATCCATCAATTACGAAGGTGTGGGTACTGTTGAATTCCTCGTTGATAAACACCGTAATTTCTATTTTATGGAGATGAACACCCGTATTCAGGTGGAACATCCGGTCACCGAGGAAGTCATTGATTTTGATTTAATAAAAGAACAAATCAAAATAGCGGCGGGAATACCGATTTCAGGGAAAAATTATTTCCCCAAAATGTTTGCTATGGAGTGTCGTATCAATGCAGAAGACCCTTTCAATGATTTTCGACCAAGTCCGGGAAAAATTGTTTCTTTCCATTCGCCAAAAGGGTATGGGGTGAGGGTTGATACGCATGTTTATGCCGGATATACAATACCGCCTTATTATGATTCTATGATTGCCAAACTTATCGTTCGAGCACAGACACGCGAGGAATGTATTACAAAAATGGAGCGCGCACTGGATGAATTTATCATTGAAGGAGTGAAAACAACTGTTCCATTCCATCAGAAACTTATGCGAAACGAAGATTTCAGAAATGGTAATTTTCATACCGGCTTTTTGAATAATTGGAATTTTAAAGATGCGTAATACTTAATAAAGGTTGTAGCCCCTTATACTGAGGGGATAAAAATCAAAAAAAATCCGCAATTTCGGCTACGAATTGCGGATTTACTTTTGTATCAAACCAATCACATGAAAAAAAATCTAAAAAGTTTTGTTGTTATTGTATCTAAGTTTGAGTGCCTTACTCAAACGAACAAAACCGAATGGCTGTAAGGGAAGGATTCGAACCTCCACGGGGCAGTTAGCTGCAAGACAGAAGTGCGCGCGCTGGTGGTCAACCCCCATAATACCTCGCGTTTATCCCGTTATCCCCACCCCCGAGACAAGAGGGCATGGCTGCCAATTTCAACACCTCACATTATCACATCAGAGTCTTTTACTCTAACTTTTTTAAAAACAAGTAACTAAGATGAGTTACAATGTTCATTCTCACTTTAATTACGCTCAACTAATTGCTGTAAGGGAAGGATTCGAACCTCCACGGGGCGGTTAGTTCCAATTTCTTGGTTTTATCCCGTCCTCCCCACCCTCGAGACCAGAGGGCATGGCTGCCAATTTCAACACCTCACATTATTATTAACATCTCCTTTGAAACATTTTATTTGATGAGACAAATATATAGATATTTGCAATAAACAAGCAAGTTTATTGCCATTTTTTTAATTATTTTATAAATATTTATGTATTTAGTAATAATACGCTAAAATAATTGCTAATTTGGCAAATTAAAGCCATTTTAAATTGTTTTTTTTGCGATTTTTTAAATTTTTGCGATTTTTTTTAAAATTTAATAATTATTCATTTAAAATATTGCTAAATTTTTATTTTTTTAGCTTTTTTTATCTAAATATTGAAATATAAAAAAATAGCGATTGAATAGGTGCAAAAAAATAGGGGCAGCAAAATATTGGAGTGATGGAAAGTCGAATCCAATTTTTGTTGCCCCGTTTGTTGTGGATATAAATATTTTATTTTCTAATTAAAGCACCCAGTTTAGATTCATAGGTTTTAATCAAATCATCCATAATTTTTTCAATGTCTTTATCCTGCAAAGTTTTTTCTTTATCTTCAAAAATAAAACTCACGGCGTATGACTTTTTACCGGCACCTAATTTTTCTTCATTTTCAAAGACGTCAAAAAGATTAACGTCTTTCAATAGTTTTTTAGCTGTTTTGTTAGCCATCAAAGATATGTCAGCAAATTGGGTTGCTTTATCAACTACTAACGCCAAATCGCGGCGTACTGAGGGGTATCGGTTCACTTCTTCATAGCTGACTTTTGAATTTTTTAAAGCCTTTATTATATTATCCCATTGAAAATCCGCAAAATATATATCTTGTTTGATATCAAATGACTTGCGTAGTTTAGGGTGAACTTTTCCGAATTCTACTAAAATTTGCGCCCCCCGATGGTATTTTAACCCAAAAGACAACTCCGAATGTGACAGTTCAGTAGCTTGGTAACTGCTGATGCCCAAACGAATCAAGACCATTTCAACTAATGATTTTAGGGTGAAATAGTCGGCGGGAGCATTGTTTTTAATGCGCCAACTTTCAGTTGACCGATTGCCTGCAAGGGTAATTGTCAAATGTTGTTTTTCTTCAAATCCTTCGCCTTGGGTCAGATAAGTCCTACCAAATTCAAATAAGCGCAAATCGTTCATTTGGCGATTTTGATTATGAACCGCCATTTCAAGGGCTGAAATCAGCATGGACGGGCGCATAATATCGAGATGAACATTGGAAGTGTTGTTGATATAAACAAGACGGTTTTTATCAACAATATCGGATTGAGTGAAGAATTTGGATTGGCTCAAACTCAAAGCCATCGCTTCATTGAAACCATTAGCCGCTAAGAAATCTGAGACAATGTTGCGAATCCGAGTGCGGTCGATGCTGTCCGTTTCCGTAATTGCGGATTTAATCGTTTTTGAAATCGGCACATTGTTGAAGCCATGGATGCGGAGAATTTCTTCAATCACATCTGCTTCTCTTGTAACGTCCACTTTATTAGTTGGTACGGAAACGAGTACCCCCTCGGTATCTTCATTCAAAATCTGAATATCCAATGATATCAATATTTTTTTGACATAAGCCGCCTCTAATTCTTGACCAATCAACCGATTAACATGTTTGTATTTGACGGCAATTTGTTGGTTTTCAATGGGTTGTGGATAGATGTCTATCACTTCGGACGCAATAGTACCGCCGGCTAATTCGGTTATCAACAAAGCAACTCGCTTCATAGCATAGAGCGTGATATTGGGATCAGTGCCTTTTTCAAAAGTTTTTGCGGCATCGGTGCGTGTATTATGGTGGAAAGAAGTGATGCGCAAACGCTTGCCATTGAAATGGGCAGACTCCAGAAAGATGTTTTGAGTCGTTGAAGACACACCCTCAGTAGGATTACCGATAACACCGGCTATACACATGCCGGTAGAAGTGGCATCACAAATCATCAAATCGGTCTCTTTGAGAGTCAGGTCAATATATTCGCCGGTTTCATTTTTTTTCAAAGATTGGAATTTTGTACCTGCGGGCAACGTTTTGACGATAATTTCACCACCGTCAATTTTATCATAATCAAAAGCATGAAGCGGCTGACCGAGTTCGTGCAAGACAAAATTGGTAGCATCTACCACATTATTGATGCTATTGACACCAATAGCGGCGAGGCGTTTTTTTAACCAATCCGGTGAATCAGCAATGGTGACGTCGTGGATACATACGCCCGAGTAGCGGGGGCACCCCTCAGTATCTTCCACTTTCACTTTGATTTTTAAGTCATGATTATCTACTTTGAAAGCAGAAACGTCAGGCATCTTTACCGTAACACTTTCATCTTGGACTTTCAGACGAGCCGCCAAATCTTTAGCTATGCCGATAAAACTCATAGCATCCGAGCGGTTGGGCGTCAAACCTATTTCAATAACTGTATCTTTTTCAATTTTGAAAACTTCGCGGGCAGGTTTGCCAATGGGAGTATCGGAAGGTAAAATAATAATACCCGAATGGTCAGTACCGATGCCGAGTTCGTCTTCGGCACAAATCATTCCTTGCGAGACGACGCCCCGAATTTTCCCTTCTTTAATTTTCAACTCTTTGCCATCTGAAAAATAAAGCATTGTACCGATGGTAGCCACCACTACTTTCTGCCCCTTGGCAACATTCGGCGCACCGCAGACAATACTGAGGTGGTCGCCAGAACCGACATCTACTTGCGTAAGAGAGAGTTTATCGGCGTCAGGATGCTTTCCACATTCTATGACATGACCGACAACAACCCCTTCCAAGTTGCCTTTGATGCCGCCGATTTCAGACGTGCCCTCTACCTCAAGACCCAAATCTGTGAGTAATTCCGCTATTTTTTCGGGTGTTTCGTTGATGTCAATGTATTCTTTGAGCCAATTAAGGGAGATAGTCATACTTTGGTATTGAAATTTTTAAAATTGAGGTGCAAATTTAGTGAAAATAAAGAATAAAAAAAAGTGTCCAACAACCCATAAATGGTTATTGGACACTTGTAAGTGATATATAGAAAACTATTTTTAGAAGTTGGGGCAATAAACATTACGATGCTCAGCACCACAAATTTTATACAATAAAGCAAACTCAAAACCACCATTAGAGCGGCTGGCTGTTTTCAACGATGATGTATTCAAATCATAACTAAAACCAATACTAAAGTTTTGATAGTCAAAGCGAGTAGAAAGAATAATAGCATCCATCAACATACCACCCCCAGCTTTATTGCCTAACCGCGCCCAACCCCCAAATTGTAAGGCTTCGGTTGACCGCTTGCTGTTGCCAAGTGAAAAACGAACGCTTGTACCACCATTGATTTCCATGTATGGATTTTGTAATAAAACAACGGCGCCGGGCAGAAGGCTGATTCTTTCTTTTATTTGAAATTCGCCACCAGTATGAACGGTGAATTTACTATAGAGCGGTTGAAATTTACCATCTGTGAACGATACATTCGGGCGATTGATATGGTCGTAAGCACCGCCAACATAGAAATTATTATTTTCATCGAACACCGAAAACCACAAGAGGCCCGCTGATACGTCTGCATAAATGAAATTATCGCGTCCGAAAGCATTTTCGTTGCTCGGTAAATTCGGGTTGAAAACACCATTGTCATTTTGACTACCCCATTGAGCATTAGACGTGTTAACACCCCGTTGGCCAACGCCTAAATCAGCTCCCATGACGAGGTAATTGGCTTTTTTGCGATAGCCACCCATTTTCTTAGAGTAAGAAAAAGAGCCTCTCAGTTGGTTGGTGCGGAAATTGAGTGAACCTGCTTGATCGCCCCAAACGGAGCCACCTACACCGATATAATCGTAACGACCTACCGGAATGCGGGCATCATAAGCCACATTGAATGTTTGAAATGCTTTATCTCTTAATACCGACGCCCATTGGTTGCGGTAGTTAGCACTGAGGCGTTGGTTGCAATTCATCACGCCGGTGAGTGCAGGATTAAGATCGAGCGGAGCCATGTAGAATTGAGAGAAATGGATATCTTGCGCCGAAGCGACCCAACTCATAAGGCTGAAAAGAATGAGTACTTGAATTTTTCTCATGTTTGAAGTGGACTGGTGGACTTTGTATCGAAATGGATTTTTACGTAAATTTTGCTGATAACTCAGCGGTTTAAAATTGCTAATTCAATGAGAACTTCAAAAAATTCAAGGAGAAAAAATCAGATGCGATAGAATCGGTTGAACCTTTTGATTAAAAAACTGCTTGTATTCGTTGACACTAAACAATTCAGAATAGCGGTATTAAAAAGAGCTTTTTAATATTGTATCCTCAATTTTTAATGGATGTAAAATTGAGCAGTTAAGCAATTCCAAAAATACAGAAAATCTTTAAACGCGGTTAGATTGCATGCTTCCAATAACAGCTTTTTAACATTTCACCTTTTTTTAAATGCTTAACGCCTCACTGTTAAACATTATTTCAAAAACGTGCCAAAATAACTTAAAATAGGTATTAACGTGATTTTTTTTTTATTTTTCCGTTAACCACTGCGCACCATACTGCTCAACGAGCACATTGTCATAGAAATCCGCTTTTTCAAATAAGTTACTCAACAGCCGCTCGGCAATTTCTTCTTTAAGATACCGGTCGTAAATAAGCAGGGATAAAATAATGTCCTGACCTCTAACAGATAACGTTAAGCCTTCGTTTTTATAGTTTTCGCGGAGCAAATATTCGTACACTGCTTTAATATTTTGCTGAGGCAAAATACAAAGATGTGCATCACAAATTATCAAACCGTTTTGACTGTAGTAGGAAATATTGATTTTGGCTGAACCTTGACGAATCTCCCAGCTGTTGGGTCCCCGACGGCTCAAACGCACATCATGTCCCAACTTTTTTAGAAGATTTTCAATAGTCAATCCCACGCCTTCCGCCAAATATTCATCAGCTTCCGATGATAATTTTACTTTTGAGCCACAATGAGGACAATATCCTTTTTCAACGGTACTTTCAAAAACGATATTCAGACAAGATTCGCAGCGAACAGCTGCTTCGCCGTGTCCTTTTTCAAACGCAGAAAGTGCTTCGTCCAAATATCGGGAAGGTAGTGAGAATCCAATCGTATTCCCGTTCTGGATAATGAAAGTATTGACGCCAATAACATCCCCCTCCGTATTGATGAGCGGGCCTCCGCTGTTCCCTGGATTCAAAGCAGCATCGTGCTGGATGTAGTCAATATTATTGTGTATATGGCGCGGATTAGAAACAATGCCTTGGGTAAAAGAGTATTTCAAACCGAACGGGTGCCCAATAGCGGTCACTTTTTCGCCCTCTCTGACGAATGAGTTACTCAAATTCACCGATGGAATAGTGGTTTCATGCGGCATTTCGAGAAATGCCAAGTCAAATTTAGCATCATTGTATAAAACCCGACTAATTTGACGTGGCAAACCTACACCTTCCACCGTTACTTCGCGGTTACCATCTACTACATGATTATTGGTAACTATCAGATTGGGTGCTTTTAAGTAAAAACCGGTGCCCGTGCTAAAAGGAGTAGCTATCTGAATGACCACATTTTTATATGTCTCAACTATCTCTTGCATAACTTTTATATTTCCCCCAAGTGCTATTAAGTTAGGGTAGAAGTTCGTCACTTCTACTCATTGAGCCATAATTTTAACTTTTAGGTGTTAAATCTAAATTTTTCAACATTAATAAATAGGTTCTGGCAAACTGACAAGGACTTTTAAAATTCAAAACACTCAAGTCAGGCGATAGATTTGGAAATTTATCCTTGTGTGAATCTACCAATTTGCGGATAACATTTTTTATGCCTTTTTGGTCAAAAGTATTTTTTACGTCATCATAATACTGAGGGGTGAAGCCCAATGATGCAAAATACTTAGGTTCAGTAATCCGATAATACATTTCAAGAAGTTGTCTTGCCGGTTTAGGTAAAGCAAAGTTGAATAAAGCATTCCCGATGATATAACCCGGGATAGCAAGAGCCACTTTGATGTGGTTATTTTCCTCGTACCAATCCATATTCGGTAATTCTCCATCTATCAGTCCAATGAGTGAGTCTTGCCCTTTAGGTGCCAGAATACCAAATGTGGATGTGACAGAATATAATTCGTTAAAAATAGCCTCTTTTGAACGTTTTAATATTTTTTCTAACTCTTTCCTGATGTTAACATTCTTTTGAGTCATCGTTTTACCGTCTTTATTATCAAAATAAGAACGATGAATCCTTTCCACTGTTTCCATCAAAAAGCCTTCAGGAACGGTCAAAAAATCAATTTTATAAGCCGCGGATAGAAGTAAATATGAAATACCACCCGGATACTTTTCTACATTAAGACTGCCTTTATCTATTTCATCGAGCGTTGACTGCACTTGTTCCTGAATGAAAATGAATTTTGCTTCCTTCTCAGCAACCATCAAATCCGTTTTAGAGCCCGTATCAATCCACGTCAACATCGTATCGAATTCATCGAGTAAAAGATCGTCTTGTTTATCGGCATTAATCGCGACCTCTTTGAGCGCATAATATAGTTTATAAGGTGACCCGTCAAGAGTGAATGTATCAAACTTGACCACCAGATTATTCTCATGATCTAAGGCATATCGGCAATAGTCTAATGTATAATTCGCCTCCACCAAGCGACGCATGAACGCTACACCGAGTTCTTTGGCATTGGCGATGCGCGCTTCCGCTTTCAATTGACGGGCATCTGCAAAGCCTGAAACACGTTTTGAGCCTTGCAAAACTTCGAAATGAATGCCGCCGTTTTCTTCCATCCAACGCACATTGTCTTCTTTGTCATCGCGCAAATATTTGAAAAAATCTTTGTAAGATTCCAAATATTCATTGGCTTCAAACTTTTCGAGCGCAGCGTCCCATGATTCGTATTGACTTTTATCTTTGTACGAATCTGTATAACGACCGAAGCGAATTTTAGGAGTTGCAACACTCTGCCCCGTATTTTTACCAAATATTAAATCCCAAAAGCCCATTTTATCTATATTTAAACACTTGGTTTTTTGCAAAATAAAAATTGCAAAATATTTTCTATATGTTTTGAGGGGCGAAAATTACGCTTTTTGTCTGAAATGTTATTTATTTATCTTTTAAAATAATTATCCTCGCTGCATGAATATTGGTATCGAACATTATTATTAGATTTTTTATGACACCTTGAAGTTATAAATCATATGCAATTCAGAACAATTCTTCGACCGCAAAAATCAGATGTTGATATTAACTACCACCATCCGATACTTACAATAGGGTCATGTTTTGCTGAGAACATCGGTCAACGTCTGGCTGCTGTGCGATTCAGCACTCTTTGCAATCCATTGGGTATTCTCTATAATCCGATTTCTATAGCCAAAAGTGTAAATTTAATAGTGACAGATTATTCTTTCACAGAGGATGATATCTTTGAACACGGAGGACTGTGGCATTCGTGGCAACATCATGGCAGATTTTCGCACCCTGATAAAAAGGTTATACTGAGGGGGGTAAATGAAAGCCTTTTTAAGGCTCAAAATTTTATAAAAAAAGCTAATCGGCTCATCATTACTCTCGGTAGTGCTTATGTATATGTCTTAAAAGATACCGGAGAAACAGTAGCTAACTGCCACAAAGTACCCGCATCTTTTTTTGAAAAGAAAAGACTATCCGTAGAGGAAATTGTTGACGATTTTTCAAATACGATTAATCTGCTGAAAGGGCAAAGTGCTGATTTACAAATACTTATGACGGTAAGTCCCGTTAGATATATCAGAGATGGCATCGTAGAAAATCAAAAAAGTAAGGCTATTTTATTGTTAGCAGTTGAGGAGCTTTGCGAAAAGTTTAATAATGTTCACTACTTCCCCGCTTACGAGTTAGTCATGGATGACCTACGAGATTATCGCTTCTACGAAGAAGATATGGTACACCCCAATAAACAGGCTATTGACTATATCTGGGCATTTTTTAAAGAGACGTATTGTACGCAAAACACACTCAATATTATGACAGAAGTGGATAAAATTAACGCTATGTTGCAACACCGCCCTTTGCATCCGGATACTGAGGGGTATCAACAATTTGCTAATACTTTGTCCAATAGGCTTGAAATCATACAGAGAAAATACCCGTTTCTGAATTTTGTAGAGAAATAGCAGCTATTTAGCGGTCTTCTGAATAGTTCCTATTTATCTAAACCATTTCAGCTACGGCGAGCGTGGCTCTGACATCACCTTCGGCATTAAAGTCTTGAAGTGTCACCGGTAAAATCCAATTTACCAATGCTTCTCCGTTGCTATCAGTTCTTTCAAGCTCAATTTTGATATAATTATCCGTAAAACCCGTTAAAAAACGAGTGTCTCTATGTTTTTCAAATAGAACAGGTCGGATTTGACCTAAAAATTGCGTGTAAAAAGCACGGCGTTTTTTCTCACTCAATATGCGCAACATCTCATTGCGCTCACGGCGAATATTCATCGGTACCACGCCGTCCATATCAATAGCCGCCGTATTGGCTCTTTCTGAATAGGTAAAAACGTGCAAATAACTGATATCCAATGAATTGATGAAATTATAAGTTTCTTTAAATTCTTCATCCGTTTCATTTGGAAAACCCACAATCACATCCACGCCAATGCATGCATGAGGCATTACAGATTTTATTTTTTCAACTCGGCTTTGATAATGTTCACGCTTATAACGGCGACGCATTTGCATCAACTGTTTGTTATTACCCGATTGCAATGGAATATGAAAATGCGGTGCAAATCGCTGGCTTTCAGCCACAAAATCAATAATTTCATCCGTCAAAAGATTCGGTTCGATACTCGAAATGCGGAAACGATTAATGCCTTTCACTTTATCTAATTCTTGAATCAAATCAGCAAAAAGGGCTTCTTTGCGTGGTTTTTCACCTTCAATCACTTCCGTTCCATTCCCAAAATCGCCGATATTTACACCCGTCAAGACGATTTCTTTAACCCCCATTTCTGCAATTTTATGGGCATTGGCAACAACACTTTCGACAGTATCTGAGCGGCTTTTACCACGTGCTAAAGGAATTGTACAAAATGCGCATTTATAATCACAACCATCTTGAACTTTCAAAAATGAACGGGTACGGTCGCCAAATGAAAACGCATTGTGAAAGGTATTCACTTCGCGAATTTCACCCGCCGAAACCATGCCTTTGCCTTGCGATTTTGTCAAAGAATCAATGTAATCCGTAATTTTAAATTTTTCACCCGCACCCAAGACCAAATCCACGCCCGGAATTTCAGCAATCTCTTGTGGTTTCAATTGTGCATAACAGCCTACCACCACCACAAAAGCATCCGGATTTTGGCGCAGAGCTTTCCGCACCGTTTGGCGGCACTTTTGGTCAGCAAAATCCGTTACAGAACAGGTATTGATGACATACACATCCGCTTGTTCATCAAATTCATTGATAAAAAAGCCTTTATCCTCAAAAAGTCGTTGAATGGAGGACGTTTCTGAATAGTTGAGTTTACAACCGAGTGTGTGAAAGGCGACTGATTTGGGCGTTGCCATTTTTTTAAAAATTTAAAAGCCCTCCTAAATCCTCCCAAAGGGAGGACTTTTACCACTCACACTTTAACGGGCAAGAGGAATAAAGGACAATTGTGAAAAACAATGGAGGCAAAGATACAACGATTTCATAAAGTTCTAAGTAAAAAGTCCTCCCTTTGGGAGGATTTAGGAGGGCTTTAACTTAGTTTCTGCAATAGCCATTCGCGTTCAGCGAGTAATTGCGTGCCTTCTACCTCCCCCCTCAGTATTGAGCGGGTTTCGGCTTTTTTAAGGTCATTTTTCATCATTTTTTCTAAAAAGCGGAAATAATTGGCGTACATATCATGATGATATCCAATGCCTTTTTGACGATGCAGATACACTTTTGAGCTTTCTATTAATGATTGTAAAGCATTAATTTCATCCAAATCATAATAAATACGGGCTAAAAGCCGCCTTGCATCCAAGTTATACAAGACGTCATTCAAATTCACTTTTTGAAGCAAATCCATCGCTTCTGAATATTTTCCCGTTCTGAAATAAAACAAAGCAAGATTGTATTGAAAAATATTCTCTCTTTCTTTTTCAGGTAAATATTGCTTAAAATCGTAGAGAAAACGCTCCGCCCATTCATATTCTTCGGATTTAAGGGCGAGCATAAGGATATTATTAAAAGTATAAGGCGGAAGAATACCATTTTCGAGCAAAACATTATTTTGCATACGTGCTCGATATAATTCAAGCGCTTCTGAGCCAAAGGGTTTTTCACCTTGATTTAATCTTCGGATACAATAATTTGTTGCTAATATGTACAAGTCTTTACGTTCGTTTTCAGGAAATAGAAAACCCTTATCTATAATAATCTTTTTTAACTGATGAAAATGGTATTCATTTTCAGGCTCAGTTAAAGCTTTATAAGTATGATAGTAAGCTGATACTGAGGGAGGAATATTGGGAATACCCTCGATTTTATCAAGAGCCACTTTAAGTAGATATTGATTATATGTATGTTTAGTAATCGTTTGATGAGCATGCATAATACATGCCTGCCTAAGCCTTTCTGATAAATAAAAAAAATCTAATTCGTTGGAGAGATCCTGTAAATTCAGTTCAGAAGTACGTTTCTTTTTACTCCAATAGTCATATTGTTCAACTCTTAGTGTATATTTTAGATAATGATATTTAGCATTTTTAAAACTTTGTTTATCAATTATCTCTAATGAGTCATTTAATTGTTTTTCTACAATTCTATCGGCATTTCGTTGCCTTAAAGCATGTGTTAAGTATAATTGTGATTCCATTTCATTTTGTAACACCCCCTCAGTGATGAGATATTTTTGGATAACTTTATACAAATAAGACATGAGTTGTCGAATTAAAACATCATCATACTTTTGATTGGGATAAATTTTTTCAAATATTTTTTCCTTACTTAAATCAGGAAGTCGAGTATTTAGCGTTTTATCAATATATTCAAAAAGATGAATTACATCTTCCCGTTGATTGAAATATGGTGAACGAACGACTTTTCGTAGTTCACGCATATCACGTTTGTCCAAAGATTTTACAAGTTCGAGTAATTGACTGCCTAACATTGTTAATGAAAATATTTATTTTACATAGAACGTTTAACTATAGATAGTATTATATTTTTACAAAAAAAATTATAATTAATTGATTGTCAACATTTTAATATGAATTTCAATTTACAAAAGCCATTAAGTGTAATTGCATGCTGTTCGACAATACATCATCTTTGTATTGTAAATCAGAGAAGCATAGCACGCATCATAAATAAAACAAATTCGATGAAGTTCAACTTGCGGTTATTAACGGTTCTTTTTTACCTTTTTGTAGGAGCAAATGTACTCTCTGCACAAGGTTGGAAGCGCGTATATCCTACAAGTGCGACGCTTTTTCGTTCAGTTCAGACACCTGACGGTGGTTTTATAGCCTGTGGGGTGAATGATGATTTACAGTTGTCAGTTGTAAAAACGGATGCCGATGGGGCCATTCAAAAAACCAATACATTTAAAAGCATCAACAGAGTTAATAAGGTTTTAGTGACAAAAGCCGTTAATGGCGGCTTTTTAATAGCTTTTAATGACTCATCTTCGGTTCTGAAGTTAATGTGGATTTCTGCCAATGCCGATTCTTTAGGATTCAAGAGGTTGCCTTTAACGCTCGCGCTTCATGATATTCAAACTCTTGCTCAAGGCGGCTTTGGTGTTTTGGGGGCGGATGGCAATCAAAAAGCGACTTTGATGAAGCTGGATAACCAAGGCGATACTGTTTGGACTAAAAAATATGCTAATCAGGTTAAAACTTTGAGTGGTTTTGCCGAAGATACGGATGGCAGTTTGATTTGGCAATTAAATGACTTGACGAGTGGACAACCGATTTTATTGATTTTGGATAAAAATGGGCAAACACTCAGTTCGGTCAATATCAATTCTTCGATACTGAATTTTTTTCAATTTATTCGTTTAAAAGATGGCAATTATGCGGCTTGTACATCGAATAATATATTAAAAATTAAAAGTGATGGTCGTTTGGTTTGGGGCATGGTGCCGACCTTTTTGAGTGGTTCGAAAGACGTGACGAGAATAATTCCGACTACCGATAATGGTTTAGCTATTTTAGCGTACGGTGACAATCGGGTATTGGGGGAAATGGAATTGCAAAGCCTCGATGAGTTAGGCAAGGTGAAATGGTCAAGAAAAGTGACCGAAGATATTGAATCTAAACCGGGTATTGATTTTTCGCTGTATTTGCTTTTTGGCTTACAGGAATGCGCAGATAAAGGCTTTTTATTGAGCGGTCGCGTTGAAGATTCAAAAAATGGTATCAATAATAAGAGTGGTTATTTGATTAAAACCAATAATGAAGGTTTGGTTTATTCCAATATACTGAGGGGTAAGGTGATGACCGATTTGAATCAAAATTGCCGAATTGATAATAATGAAAAAGGGATTGCCGGCTGGGTAATCAAAGCTGATGGCGGGATTAATAAAATATTCAACACAACGACTGATTCCGATGGTAATTATACATTCCAATTGGATTCCGGTCGTTATAAATTGAGCCTTTTTGCCCCTAACAATCTTTGGCAAGCTTGTTTTACAGATTCCGTTTTAAACATAGCCGGTTTTAACAAAACGGATACTTTCAATATACCTGTAAAACCTGTTTTGACTTGTTCCGGCTTACGTGTAGATATTGGAACACCAATTTTAAGAAGATGCTTTGACAATACATACACTATTAGTTATTGTAATAACGGTACTTCACCGATTCAAAAAGCTTATGTAGAAGTTACGCTTGACACCACGTTGATTTTTCAAAGTGCTACATTACCTCTTGAATCCCAAAAGGGCAGAATATACCGTTTTAATGTGGGTGATTTGGATATTTTGCAGTGTGGTCGTTTTAATATTGTTACAAAAGTCTCTTGCGAGACCCCCTCAGTATTAGGGCGTACAGCTTGCACAGAAGCACACATTTTTCCTGACTCCATTTGCCCTTCTTGGCGAGGCGCACGCATGGAAGTAACTGGAAGTTGTGATAGAGATAGTTTAAGATTCAACCTTCGAAATACAGGACAAGCCACAACTTCGACACCTATCAACTCTATAGTTATTGAAGATCAAGTTGTTTTCCTAAAAAGTAGTCAAATTTATAATCCCGGACAAAGCCGTACATTTTCATTTAAACCGAATGGCAGAACCTACCGCTTACAAGCGGACCAGGAGAGAGGCCTTCCCACAAACCAAACATCAATTGCCATAGCCATAGAAGGTTGTGGCCTCAACACAACAGGCGGCATAAGTACCGGATTTGTGCTACAACTTCCGGAAGCAGATGGTGACCCATTTGTTGATTTAGACTGCCAAACAATCGTCAGTTCCTCAGAAACCAATACCAAACTGGCTATGCCGGTAGGGTATCAAACTGACCACATGGTTGAACCCAATACCGATTTGGAGTATATGATTCGTTTCCAAAATGTGGGTACGGATACAGCTTTCAATATCATCGTTCGCGATACTTTATCGGAGTTTCTTGAGCCAACTTCTGTTGAATTTGGAGCAAGTAGCCACCCATACAGAGCTGAACTTGTAGGAAGCAATGTACTCAAATTTACTTTTAACAATGCCCGATTACCTGACAGTTTTGTGAATGTGGCTGCCTCTCAGGGCTTCTTGAAGTTCCGTGTACGCCAAAAACCGAAATTAGGATTGGGGATTAAAATCCTCAACAAGGCAGCCATTTTTTTTGATTTTAATGCACCCATTATAACAAGCAGGACATTCCATACCGTTGGTCAAAACTTTTTGGTGTCAGCAATATTTGACCCATTGAAAGCTAACGGGATACCGATTAAAGTATATCCAAACCCATTTACCGATCTTTCAACATTTGAGTTAGATGTCTCCCCTCCGGATTCCTATCAAGGAGGGGGACTATCGCTCGGCATTACCAGAACCTTTAAACTTTTTGATGCGATGGGCAGAGAGTTGAGACATGAAAAGTTTGAGGGTCAAAAATTTGTATTTGAAAGAAACGGGCTATCAAAAGGTTTATATTTTTTCACTATTGAAAGTGGTGGGAAAATAGGCAGCGGAAAGTTGCTGATTCAGTAAAATTCAATGAAAAGGTTTAAAAGCAATATATCTTCTCTGTGAGATGTAATTTGGATGGAAAAGTCGAAATGTTCAACATTTCGACTTTTTTTTGTGGGATTGCCAAACAAAAAAGCCTGCCAAGTTCAACTTGGCGGGCTTTGTTAAGCAGTATTCATACCCCTCAGTATTCGCTACTCTTGGTCGGGCGGTTGCCCTCCGCTGGATGTGTATTCAGACTCTGTCTGAATACAACAGCACCCTGCTAAACTGCAACTCTTTTACACCGAACACTTAGGCGGAACGGAGTCCGAACACAACAACACTCAGGTATATTGCAAAACCGAACACTTAGGCGAACGGGGTCTACGCCAACGGGATATATATAAATCTTTAAAATTATTTAATGTCATATCCAACAGCTTGTTTTAATGATTCATGAATTTTTTTTTTATAATCATCAGTAAAAAATAAATTCAAACTTTTATAATCTGAAATAATAAACTCTTGGTAAACCACAGAAAGTGAATCCCCAGAATTACCATAAATGCCTGCTGTACCAGAATAAAAAATACCTACTTCATTCGTTAGTTCAGCTTCTTTTTCGTTTTTAAAATATTTGATAGGAATACGTTGTTTTAATGAATCATAATAATAAAATTGACGATTCATAAAACCCTCATTAATTTTAAATTGAGTAACAAGTATTCCACTTGGAGGTATTTCGTAAACCCTGCTATTACGTTCAAATTTAGGCGAAACACCATTTTTTTTCTCAAATACTACTATAACTTTCCCTTTATAACCATAGGGTATTATAAAGGTTTCTGACTCTGCGGTTTGACAGCTTGCAAAAAAGTATATTGAACTGAATAAAATAAGGAAAATATTTTTCATTTTATTGTTTTTTTACTTCTGTTGGTTGTGACTTCACCCGTTGCCCCGTTGCCCCGTTGCCCCAAGTTTTCCATTTTCCCCAAAAGAACGGGGCTGTTGTGTGAAGTCTCTGACTTTACACACATCCAGAAGCGGTCAACCGACCGCCTGCATCTCACTATGCCAAATTTATACTCCTTAGTATAGCTTTTTGTTAGACTTTGTTGCAACTCACTCGTGCTACATACCCATTAGAGACGTTTTATCTGATGTTTCTATGTCAGATTTGAATCAGTGGAAACATCAGAATTTAGTTGATAATCAAGAAGTTAGGAGACGTATCACGCTCAATAGATGAAAGATGAATATAGACCGTTGGACAGCTTACCTAACAGGGTGTATAGCGGATTTGACCCGCCAAGCTATTGGCCATGTTGGGCGCATTAACAAGAAAGCCTGCCAAGTTTACTTGGCAGGCTTTTTATTAAGCGGTGCGGACGCCCCGACACCTCGGGGGAACCCGCGCCCCTCCCGAGGTGTCGGGATGACAGGCAAATAATCTAACCAACTGAATCAATGAGCCTTTGATAAAAAGCTCTATTTTTTTGTTTTTTTAGGAAATATTCACGCGATCTGGCAGAAGTAACATCAGGCAATTGTTCAGAATATACCAATTTCCATGGCAATTTGGAAGAGGTATATTTACTCATACCTTCATTGTGTTCTATCAAACGACGCTCTAAGTCATTAGTTGAACCAATGTAAAAGCTATTATCTTTTAGACTTTTGATAATATAAACATGGTAACTCATCGGGAATGATATTTTTAGGGATAACAAGAAAGCCTGCCAAGTTTACTTGGCAGGCTTTTTATTAAGCGGTCCGGACGGGGCTCGAACCCGCGACCCCATGCGTGACAGGCATGTATTCTAACCAACTGAACTACCGAACCAGAAGACACAATACCTGACCGATCATATCGGACATTATATTATTTTTGGTCAGACCACTTAATCTTTTCTTTGTGCTTTCTTGTAAAGCGATGCAAAGGTAATCGCACATTTTAAATTGTGCAAGTTTTTAGTGGATATTTTTTTTAAAAAATTTTATTCGCAAAAAATAATGCATTCCAAGTCTTACTATTTCAAAATACTGAGGGGTATTTCGTAACTTTGTAAACTTTATGGTATTTTTAAGATTTGAAAAAAGGATTCGGAAATTTTTAAACCAAATATAATAAAACAATATGGTGTTTTTGGATTTTGAGAAGCCACTTGAAACCCTGTACGAACAACTGGAGAAGGTCAAACAAATCGGTGAACAGGGTGGTATTGATGTGAGTACAATGGTTGCTGAATTAGAAGCAAAGATTGAAGACAAAATGAAAGAAATTTATTCCAACTTGACCGGTTGGGATAAAGTCCAACTTTCTCGCCACCCAGAACGACCGTACTCGTTGTTCTATGTTCAACAAATGTGTCAAAAATTCATTGAACTTCATGGTGATCGGCATTTTGCCGACGATAAAGCCATAGTAGGTGGTTTAGCCGAGATGGACGGTCAGACAATTGTGATTATAGGGCATCAAAAAGGTATTAATATTAAAATGCGTCAGTATCGCAATTTTGGTATGGCAAACCCCGAAGGATATCGTAAAGCGTTGAGGTTGATGAAAATGGCTGAACGTTTTAATTTGCCTGTCGTGTGTTTGATAGATACACCGGGAGCTAATCCGGGGCTGGAAGGTGAAGAGCGTGGGCAAGCGGAAGCCATTGCCAGAAATCTTTTTGAAATGGCTCAGTTGCGGGTGCCCATAGTGTGTGTCGTCATCGGCGAAGGGGCTTCGGGTGGTGCTATTGGCATCGGCTTAGGAGACAAGGTGTATATGCTTGAAAATACCTGGTATTCTGTTATTTCTCCGGAAAGTTGCTCTTCCATATTATGGCATTCTTGGGACTATAAGGAACAAGCGGCTGAAGCACTGAAACTGACAGCTGACCACATGTATAACTTTGGATTAATAGATGGCATCATCCCAGAACCCTTGGGTGGCGCTCATAAAGCACCGGAAGAGATGGCTTTAACCCTCAAGAAATGGATAAAAACAGCTATTGACGAGTTAATGGGGATAGCGCCTGATGAATTGGTAGAGTCTCGGATTGATAAATACAGCCAAATGGGTGCTTTTGAAATTGCCGAGGAAGTTATTGAAGTGAGTAAGTAATTTAACCTGACATTCAATATTTAAGAACCAAATTATTTATTATTTAACAAAAATCACAAATTAGCAGAATGAGTTTTCAGCAGTTCAAAGGTACAGGCGTCGCATTAATCACGCCTTTTAAATCGGGTGGAATTATTGATTGGGAGTCTTTGGAACGAGTCATTGAGCACGTAATTACCGGTGGCGTTGACTATATTGTCTCGCTGGGTACCACCGGCGAAGCTATAACACTTTCAAGTAAAGAATGCCAACAAATATTTGACTTTACAGCAGACAAAGCCAAAGGCAGAGTGCCGTTGGTGGCAGGATGGTTTGGCGCTAATAGCACATTCCACTTGCTTGAACGGTTGAAAAATATAGATTTGAACCGAGCGGATGCTATTTTGTCAAGCAGCCCTGCTTACAATAAACCTTCTCAAGAAGGTATTTTTCGCCATTATTTGGAGGTAGCAAAAGCATCGCCGGTGCCGGTTATTTTGTACAATGTGCCAAGCCGCACGTCTTCAAACGTTGCTCCTGAAACCATCTGTCGTTTGGCGGAAGCCAGCAAAAACTTTGTAGGCATCAAGGAAGCGTCAGGTAATCTGAATCAAGCACAATATATTCTGAAGCATCGCCCTTCGGAAGATTTTTTGGTGCTGTCCGGAGATGATCAAATTACATTAGGCATGATTGCATGTGGTGGGGAAGGGGTAATATCAGTCATTGCCAACACCCATCCTACCGAATGGTCCGGTATGGTCAACGCTGCCATGAAAGGAGATTTAGCAACAGCTCGTCATTTCAATAATATGTTGCATGATGTGCATCCCTTGTTATACATAGAAGGCAATCCGGTTGGTATTAAAGCAGCTGCCAACATTTTGGGTTTCTGTGATAATGAGTTGCGTTTGCCGCTTGTGCCTATGTCAAAAAGCAATTATGATAAGCTGAAAGCAGAAATGGATAAAGCTGCAGAGTGGGTGACTGCTTAAAAGCCCTAAAGTAGATAAGAAAAAGTAGTTAAAAAAAATGGCGCCATACTCCCTCAGTATCGCGCCATTTTTTTTTATGAATATGTAAAATGAATTATTATTCCTTTTCTTCGAACTCATAAATATCATCACCACCTAAACCCCCTATACGGTTTGAAGAAAAAAAACCTTTTTTGGGGTTATTGGGTAAAAAAATTAACCCGAAATCATCTTCCATTGTATTAAAGGGCTCTCCTAATGAAGTAGCAGCGCCGTTGCGCTTGTCTAATTCTATACCGTAGATATCCAAGCCCCCTTTGCCTTTATGCTGCCCATTAGAAGCAAAGTAGAGAATGCCGTTTTCGGAAAAATGAGGAAATACCTCGTTTTGTGAAGTATTCACCCGCGCCCCTAAATTGATGGGCGCCGTCCAAGTCGAATCAGTGATTTTACGAATCATATATAAGTCCATCCCTCCGAACCCTCCGGGGATATTGGAAGAGAAGAACAATCGTTTGCCATCGTTGGATAATGTAGGATGACAATATGAATAATTTTCTAATTCAAAAGGCAACATTTTATCCCCTAAAAAATTACCTAAAGAATCGCGTGTCTTGATATAAATTTTTAGGGTATATAAACCATTATTGCTTTTTTTATCAATGCCACCTTTTGACATATTGCGGGTCAGAAACATCGTATCACCCTTTCGGGAGAAGCAAACGGGGCCTTCATGCGTTTTGGAGTTGGTTCTTTTTCCGAATGAAGAGGGTTTTGTCAAATTGCCAGTTGAATCGAATAAAGCATATTTGAGATTCAAGTCATCAGGTATCTTGTCTGGGTCAGTTCCTTTTTTAACTTTTCTGCTATTGGAACAATAAAGTAAACCATCTTCAAAATACATCGGTGAAAAATCATCTTTGCTGCCATTGATGATTTTCATATTTTTGACCTCAACCATACCTAAAGGTTTGACAGAGACTGTTGCAGGTGTTGGACTATTCTTTTTTGCAGACTCGGGGGTAGATTTTGTTACCACTACCACATCGGATTGGGGAGACCGCATAAGAGCCGGAACGTTGTTCGGTTGAGATTGAACTAAAGCCGGATAGCTTATTACCAATAAAGAAAATAGTATTCTCAAATACATGAATTCTTTGATTTATATGTTATAAGATATTTATATTTTGTATATTATTTATTTAATGAAAGAATTGTACCAAATTTGGTTAATATACTGAGGGGGGGGTATGAAAATAGAAAAACGGCTTGCTGCATACACAACAAGCCGTTTTAAGGCATTGAAATGACAAATTTTAGTTTATTTTGCCTTGTACCTTATTTCAAGTCTATTAATTTGAAAGCATAACAGGCATGACCAACATAAGAATATCCTGTCCGTCAATTTCTTCCATAGGTTTTAAAATACCTGCCCGAGTAGGGGTTGATAATTCCATACGGATTTCATCGCCTTCCATAACAGTCAGCATTTCGACCAAAAATTTAGCATTAAATCCGATTGTCATCGGTTCTCCTTCAAACTTACAAGTTAATTGCTCAGTGGCTTCGTTTGAAAAATCAAGATCTTGTGCTGAGATTGTAAGGCTTTTATCCGTGATATTCAAAATGACTTGATTGGTTGTTTTATTGGCATAAATTGCAATCCGTTTCATTGAATTTTGAAAGTCCAAACGATTAACGATAAATCGGTTTGGATTGTCAATGGGAATGACGGCATTATAGTCCGGATATCTTGCATCAATCAAGCGGCATACCATATTGACATCACCGAAACTAAAAAAAGCATTGGCTTTATTATAAGCTATTTTAACCTCATCGTTTTGAGGTAAAGCATTTTTTAATAGGTTCAACGCTTTTTTAGGAACGATGAAAGAGGTAGCATTGTCACTTTTTACATCTGTAAAAGAATAGCGAACGAGTTTATGCGCATCAGTAGCGACAAAAGTGAGCTTATTCTCATCAATTTGAAAGTAAACGCCAGTCATGGCAGGGCGCAATTCATCACTACTTGTAGCAAAAATTGTCTTATTGATACCTTGTGATAACAATGCGGTTGGAATGGCAATAGTAGCTTCATCATCTGCTGATGGAATGGACGGAAAATCAGCCCCGTTTTCACCCGCTAATTTATATTTCCCGTAAGCGGATGTGATTTCTATACCATAACTATCTTCATTGACGCTAAATGTAATAGGTTGTTGTGGCAATGCTTTTAGAGTATCAAGAAGAATTTTAGCGGGAATTGCTACCGAGCCGTCAGAGTCAGACATAACGTCCATTTCTGTTGTGATAGACGTTTCCAAATCGGTGGCGGCAATTGTCAGTTTATTATTTCTTATATTGAAAAGAAAATCTTCAAGAATAGGTAAAACAGGGTTTGAGCCGATTGCCCCACCCGCAATTTGAAGTTGTTTTAATAAATCTGAAGAAGAAACATTAAATTTCATAACCTGTTACGTTTTATTAATAATTTAGGGATAAAATCACCACAGTACTGCCCAAAGAACTTCATTTGGACAGAAGGTCATTTTTAAGCGTGACAAATTTAGGAAAAAGTTACCAATGTACTTTTAAAATCTACCAACATGTTGTGGAAAACTTTGGTAAAAGGTCTTTAATAAATAGACAAGCCCCTATAATGCTGCGAAGCAGGCATTAATAATTTCCTTCAAATCATTTATCAGACCTTCTGGAGTGGTTCTTTACGCCATAACAGGGTTTTCAGTTTTGACATTTAAAAGATTTCCCAGTTTGAAAAATTCCTTTTTCCATTCTGAACTTGGATAAGAACGCGTTCGGTTTTCAAATTGTCTGAACATGTTGAAATATAGGGTTTGGCTTTTCCAGACATTTGGCTTGATTTTCATCTGATTTAAGATTACCAAAACTTCATTCAATGACTGTAGTCTGCCAAGTGCCACTCCGATTTTATCCATCATTTTGATTTCTTCAAATATGCGCTCGCTGGCAGCTAATTTAAAAGCATTTTCATCTATGAAACTAATTCCCCATTTTTGGAATTCGTTCAAAATTCTATTTAATTGGTTAATTTCTAACGAGCCGCCTTTAAAAAAGTTCTTCAAATCTATGTTTAACACGTATTGAACCGCACTCTTATATACTTCCGGTACAGCAACACTGGAGACTAATAAACCACTCATCAGTTGATAATTGTTATCATATATTTTACGGAACGACGCTTCAACAGGAAGCAGGTTTTTGTCCATAATCTGATTGATGATTTTTTGTTTTTCTTCTTTAAATAGCTGCCAAATAGTAAATTTTTCGGGTCCGAAATATTCTTGAAGAGAGCCAATGACATCGGCTAAATTCACTTCTTTGAAGGATTTTGATGTTCGGGCACACATTTCTTCAAACAAGGTTTTATCCATATTCAATGAAATATTGCCAATAATATTGAGTTGACCCAAATATAACACGGCAAAACTGAAATGCTTTTCGGAATGCGTGATTTTGGAACGAACACTCGTTTGTCCTATCGCCAATATTTGATTACCCGCTTCAATGCGTTCAAAGAACGAGCTGGTGGCTATATAGTTGAAAAATTCAAGTCTTTCCGGATATTTTTCAAACAAGGAACTGGCAGCATAATGCATACCTACCCGCATAAGGTCTACATGTGCCGGTCGGACATTTTTTTCATAGACGCCGGCGCCATTGACGAATAAAGGCAAATTGCTGGGCGCTTGTGAAAGACGGAAAACAAATTCTTCTTCCAAATCCAATTCAGACACTTGTTTGGCATAATGCACGGCACGGCAAGCATATTGTAAAATTTGAGTTGTTTCCAAACCCGAAATTTCATCAAAAAACCAACCGCAGCTTGAAAACATCAAAATAGCATTCCGCTGCATTTCGAGTAGGCGGAAAAGATGAACTTTCTCGCGTTTTGTCAACTCGCGGATAGCATATTGGCTCAAGAACTTATCCAAATTCTCTTCTGAACGGTTCAGTAGAACTGAAATATATTCATTTCTCACCGACCATGGATCGCGTACATATTTGGAGGCTTCTTCCTCAAAAACCGGAATAAGCTGGTCTCGTAACCAATTTAAGGCATATCGCAGGGGCGCACGCCATTTTTGGTGCCATTTGCCATAGCCGCCGCCTGTATTACAGCTACAATCCGACCGCCACCGCTCAATTCCGTGTGCGCACGACCATGATGAATTTTCGTGGATTTGCACCTCATACTGAGGGGGGAACATTTCGAGATACTCGGCGTAGTTGGTCAGCTTTACTGTAGTTTTTTCTTCAATAAAATTGAGGCAATCAGCCAAAGCCATTTCTCCGAGACGGTGATGATGCCCATAACTCTCTCCATCTGTGGCAATATGAACCATTTGCGGTTCATCGTTGCTTTCGAAGGCATGTATAAGTCGTTGGGCAAATGCTTTTCCGCTGTTCAATAAACCTTCAAATGCCACAGCCTGCGAAACATTGCCGTTGTAAAAATAAAGGCTGATGGTATTGCCTGAGGGTAATTTACAGAGATAAGGACGGCGAGTGTCGATATGTTCGTTATGAATGTCCTGCCAATCTTCAACATCAAGTTGACGAATCGTCTTTGCTTGTCGGGGCGCAAGAATGGTGTATTTGATACCATGCATTGCCAAAACCTCCAGAGTTTCGGTATTAACGGCGGTCTCTGCCAGCCACATACCTTCTGGGAAACGCCCGAATCGGTGTTCAAAATCCTTTATACCCCAATAAACTTGCGTCACTTTGTCGTTATAATTGGATAAAGGAAGTATTAAATGGCTATGAACCTGAGCTACTGCTGAACCATGGCCTTGATATTGCTTTCTACTTTCTTTGTCTGCTTGTTGAATCAGTTTGTAGGTTTCGGGATCAGCTGCTTCCATCCATGATAGGAGAGTAGCACCAAAGTTGAAACTCATTCGACTATAGTTGTTGAGTATATTGACAATTTTATGATCGGAATCTAAAATTCTCGCTACTGCGTTTGTTGCATAACACTCAAAATTAATTCTGTCATTCCAATCGTGAAACGGTGCTGCACTTTCCTGTTGTTCAACAACTTCCAACCAAGCATTTTCGCGTGGTGGTTGATAAAAATGTCCGTGAATACAAATATATTTATTTTTCATGATATCGTAGAGACTTTAATTAGTGTAAAGGTAACACTTTCTTTTAAATATTAAACGGGAGAACACCTTTTTGAAAAACTTGTTGTATTAGTTATAAGAGAGTCATAGAGTATGAAATACCGTACAATTCTAAGAATTCCTTAAAATTGTGTTAAGAACATAAACATAAGCCGCGGATATTGATTTAAATACGTTTGGTTTTAGTATATTTGTCTCAAATTTTTCAAAATGAAAATTAAATATTTTTTCCTCATTGTTACTTGCCTTATACTGAGGGGGGGCATTCTTTTTGCTCAACAACCTCAGCCACCGGCGCCTGAAAAAAATTTAGTTCAGTTCAGTGGTGTCGTTATCACTGAAGAAGGCGGACGAATGATTCCTGTGCCTTATGCGGGTATCGTTATCCCGAAACGGAAAGTTGGTACGGCTGCCAATTATCAAGGTTTTTTCAGTATTGTGGCTGAAAGAGGAGAAATTGTAAATTTTTCAGCTTTGGGTTTTAGAAAAGCTACGTTCAAAGTTCCGGATTCTTTAAAAGAAGATCGTTACTCGATGGTACAGATTTTGAGTCGGGATACAATTTTGCTGGATGAGGCAGTCATTTTTCCTTGGCCCAGCCGCGACCATTTCAAGGTTGAGTTTTTGGCAATGAATATCAATGACGAATTAGAAAGGCGAGCAGTTGAGAATCTTGCATCCGAAACCCTCGAAAAAGTGCGAGAAACTACCCCATTTGATGGTCGTGAAACCGGCAGTATGTATTTGCGCCAGCAAGCTAAAAACTATTATTATTATGGTGGTCAAATTCCACCGATGAATATTTTCAATCCGGGTGCTTGGCAACAGTTTTTCAAATCATGGCAAAACGGGGATTTCAAAAAGAAAAAGAAAACCGGTAGTGGATAAGGAGTAGAAGAAAGTAAATAGTAGAGGGTAGAGAGAGGCATAATCGCTTAGTTTGGATCATTAATAAAAATTGAAAACAGCGACTATTTACAACTAACTACTTACTGCATAGCCTAAAAGGGTTTTGCATATACTGAGGGGGGTAATGTTAATCTACATTACCCCCTCAGTATATCCGAAAGTTACCAACTGCGGATTTTTTTCTCGATATTAGTGGTCGAGTACCCTTCAACATACGGTAAGCTTTTAACTTCGCCGTGATTGGCTAAGACAATATCAGACCCGACAATTTGGGGCGGTTGCCAATCTCCACCTTTGACGAGTATATCAGGCAGGATGATTTTTATTAATTCGTAAGGAGTGTCTTGCTCAAAAACAACAACTGCATCAACCATTTCTAAAGCAGCTAAAAGATGTTGACGCGTCAGTTCATCATTAATAGGGCGATTATCACCCTTTAATCGCTTCACTGAGGCAGCGGAATTCAAGCCTACTATTAGTTTATCACCTAAATCTCGAGCCTCCGCCAAATAATGGATATGACCATAGTGCAATAAATCAAAACAGCCATTGGTGAAAACAATTTTATAATTATTTGATTTCCAATGGGTTACAGTTTTCTTTATTTGTACCCAATCCTGAATTTTATTTTTTATGTTTTGAAATTTCATATTGTATAGATTTATGATGCGAAGATAATGTACACCTTTTGAATCTGAGAATAATATGCGAGTAGACCAAAATTGCTGTAACAAGAAAGGCGAGTTCCTAAAATCGGATACTCGCCTTTGAGTTGGGTTAATTATTCTGTTTTGGTTGCATCACCTATTTTATGGTTAGCCGAAAAATCCGCACTTATACGCGCTTTGGCACTACACGAGGCAAATAGAGCGTTAGTTCTTGCCCTTTTGAAACGTGAGCTTTTTCTAAATGATTCCAAAGCATAATATTATAAACGCCTATATTAAATAAATCAGCAACGGCTTCTATTGTTTCATCATCCCCAATCATATAGGTAGTTTTGAAATAATTAGGATCATTTTCAAGTTTAGGTAAACTTTCATCTACCACTATAGGCGTAAAATTAAGCGTTGCCTGTTGTTTGCCGTCTGGGCTATTAACATAATCCTGTAACGCACCCATCACGCGACGCGGTAACACGACATTACATCCCGCTTTTGTAGCCGGTACAAATCCATCGCCATATTGTTGATTGAGTTCTTTGACCAATTCATAAGGAGTACCAGTAATACTCGCCACGGTTGAAAGTGATAAATGATTGAATACGGTCACATTCCCAATAATCTGAACATCTAAACTTGGTAAATAGGCTTTTAATCCATGCGAGCGGTAATGCTTCATAAGGTAAGTAAAAGCAATAAATTTAGGAATATAATCCTGCGTTTGCTGAGGTAAAAATTCTTTAACGCGGTCATAATCCTTACTTTTGGCGCGTTTCATAGCGATTGTCAAACGTCCAATGCCGCAATTATATCCGGCTAAAACCATTTCCCAACTACCCAAAGCTTTATAAAGACGCTTCATATCCTTCAAAGCAGCCTCGGTACCTCTATAAAGGTCGAGCCTTTCATCTAATTCACCGTCAATGCGTAAACCAAATTCCTGTTGTACATCAGGCATAAGCTGCCAAATACCTCTTGCCCCTGAACTGGAGATTGTGCGATTATTTAATTCGGTTTCGAGGCAGGTGATGTATTTAAGGTCGGAAGGGAGATCGTATAACTTGAGATAATAATCGAAAATGGGGAAATAAGAAGAAGAGCGACCAATCATTTTTTCAGTTTCTCTTTTCCCTTTAAGTAGATTCTGAATTCTGGTGACTACTGAAGCATCTGTTTTCACTGAAACAATACACTCCATATTGCGCAATCGTGACTCTACCTCATCATCCGCTACAAGCGATGCGGCAGTAAGGAAACTGACAATGAATAATGTTATTTTTTTCATTTGATATATAAAATTGTGTCCTTCCTTTTTTCGTCGGATTGATACTCAGGGGGTAGTAAAACCACCCATATTCTCCGCCAAAAAATAAATTAAGTTGTCCTTTTTTCTATATCTGTTAAGTGTTTAAAACACTTAGAGATTCTTTTTAAATTATTGCTATAGTGTTGTGTAATAGCATTTTCACGGGAAAGTCATTACCTATGATATGTGGGTTTTGGTGAGCTCTAAACCAATTGATATTACAAAGATAGAAAAGCCGTTCAAAAATCTACTATTTTTTATGAATTTTATTTTAAAAATAAATAAAAAAAAGTATTTAATTCTGAGAAAGAGCTAAATTTTTAATAAAAATATGCAAAATTAATTATTATATATAATAAAATTATTTTCACAAAATGTTGAAAATCAGAAAGTTGTAATAATCTATTCGTTGTAAAAAATTTATAACTTATTGATTGTCAATGATTTGTAAAGATGTTATTTGCTTTTATTTTTTTATATTATTTCGCCTTCTTCAAAGTTACAAATAAAGTACCAATAAGTATTTTTTATAGAATATTTCTCATGTTTATATGAAAAAATTTTGAAGAGTGTTGATTTTGAGTTATTTTATTATTCACCTCATTTTAAAGACAAAATAAAAAACTGCAAACAAGGGTTATCGTTTGCAGTTTATTTGATTCCGTTAATAATGAATAAGCTTATTTTTTCAGTATCCTAAATTCTACCCGTCTATTCAGTTGGCGGGTTTCTTCCATTTCATTTGGGGCAATAGGCTGAGAAGCCCCCAAACCATTCGCTTGAAGTCTATGGGCTTCGATACCGTTTTTGATGACGTATTCCATCACTTGAGCAGCACGGCGTCGGCTGAGAATGATATTGTAACTATTGTCTCCCATGTTATCCGTATGACCGATTATTTCAATCTCCATATTAGGATTTTCGCGTAAAATGCGGACAAGTTTATCTAACTCAATGAAAGAGCGTGGTAATATTTCAGAGCGGTCGCTATCGAAAAATAAATTTTTTAGGGCAATCGTTTTCCCTTTTTCAAGTGAAATCTGAGTAAGGTCATCCTCCTTAATCGGTACCGGCATAATGGGTTCTGATTTTTTGACACAAACATCGTCAATATAATAATAACCAAAGCTCAACCCATTGGATACTGAAGGGAACGCAGCCGTTGTTTTATTGTCTTCGCTGAAATTCCCGATTACGAGCCATTCCGCCTCAGTTTGTGCCTGAAATTTTGCGGTGAACTTTATCCAACGTCCTCCTTCAGCCGTGATTACTGCATCTGATTTAACTTGAGGGGTGAAACTCAGACAATTATCTGTTTTGACATTGACTTTTTTATCCGAAAAATACGCTCCGATATTGTTCACTTGCATAGAGCCGGGCAAATGAGACACCCAAAACTCGACAATATACACTTGCCCAATCACAAGCGGTTCTTTTAATTGGATTTGGATATACTCGCGACAATGCGGTTTGCCGGTGCCACATCCAAAAACAGTGATACCTGCCATCGCCTGACCGCCATGCGCAAATTGTTTTCCAAAACCTTTTTCAGCCCAACTTGCCGGTACTCGAACCCTTGCACCATAAGCATCGGGCGATGCAATGGTAGCAGACGTCCAGTATTTGACAACATCATCAAAATCAGTTCCTTTATAATACCAACCAATAGGATAACCATCAAACTCTTCGAAACCCGGATTAGGAACAATATTCTCTTGCCCGCCCTCGGTATATTGAGCGAGTAAACTGCCGCAAAGCGCAAGTTTAAGGGCAAAGCTTAAAAAAAGCCGTATTGAAGATATTGGGTTGATGTTCATTGATGGTTATTTTTCGCATTTATAATCCAAACAATTTTCAAACCATTTTGTGTACCTACTTTTCATTAATTATTAATACTAAATTTGATGCCATGCTTAAAAATTTGACTATCAATGTTTTAAATAAATATATTAAATATCATGAATTAAAACTCGGGAAAGTATTTTATAAAAACGTCAAAATTGCAGAATAATTACATTAAAGCGTTAAATTTCGGTGGGAATCACTGTGGACGAGGATTTGATGCCCCCTCAGTATTGTCAAAGGAAGCAAGATCAAGACTTACAATAATGGCGAGACTCATGAAAAAGAAGGAGCCGAACTTGTCCGTTTCGATGAGGTCATTGATGAGAATGAGAATAAGCAGGATAACAAAAGAAAGTAGGGTAGTCATGGAGACGTCTTTCAGAACGCCGTTAGAGCGATGATACACTTGCTCACCTTTGATGAGCGCAAAAAAGACCAGCCCAAAGAAGATGAGTGCGCCCGGAATACCTTGCTCAATTGCCGTGAGCAAGTAATAACAGTGCACGGTTGAGCCTTCTTTATTGTCACTCACATAGGTTTTGAAATGAGTAACAGTATAAATTTTATAAAAATTATAAAAATTGTTCGGTCCAAAACCCATAATAGGTTTTTCTGCTACCATTCTAAAACCAGCTACCCAGCGATACACTCTTTCCATGGTTGAAATATCTTCTCCTTTTGCAGTAGCTTCAAGAAGGTTATCAAAATTTTTATGGGTAATGGTTTTCTCGTATTTTGGGGCATAGTCCAGATATTTGTTGTCATTGACGATATAGGCAAGAAAGGCAATAATACCAATAATAGATAAGCCGACAACAATTTTGGTTAACCGGAATTTGACTATAAAATAATACCCCGCTGCTCCTATTATGGCGCCATATGCAGCTCTTGTGTAGGAAAATTGAATAGCGATAAGAAATAACATAACGGCGCATGTCAGTAGCCACCATTTGAGTCCAAAACGGTTATGCCATGAACGCGCCAAAATAATGTACGGTAAAAAAACGGCCATGATACAACCATAGCTGACATGATTCCGAAACATCGGATACATGACTTTGTTAACGTCTTCAAATGAAAAAGAATAGGCGGCGTGGCGGTAAATAGTAATCATTACCGCTATACTGAGGGGGGTAAAAATACACCAAAAAAATTGCTCAAAATCCCGTTTTGTTTGCAACATCAAGGCAGCTAAAAAATAAAAGGTGGTGATGTACCAAATTTTAGCGATAAAATATTTTACTGAAAAAAACAGACTTTCAGAATTAACCATTGTGATAAAAATCCATCCTAAATGAAGCACCAACAATAGCGTAATAGGATGGCGCATAAAACCGTTTCCTTTTAGAACCATGCCGCTTTTGAGCGCATAAACCAAGTAAATAAGCATCAAACCGATAGTCAGTGGTTCAGTTGGAATATCTGTGCTGAACCCATTGGGCAATTCTAATTCGGTAGAAATGGGGATACAGGCTAAAAGAAGGAAAAAAACGCTTTTAATATCTACAATAGACAAATATATTATCACCATCGCTGCCGGAATAGCCAAGGGATAAAAACTCTCATAAGCTACACCTAACCAACAACTGGCAATAATTACAACAGCAAACACTAAAAATGTTGTTTTTGCTTGAACTCGAGATATGTCATTTGAAATATTCAAATCAATAGGGGTAGTTAACTATCTTGTTTGATTAAACCAATTGATTTTTTGCCACCCTCTCCAGCAGGAGTGCCTTGAACAGTATATGCCCCATTGCGTGAATTGGTCACGTCGTTCCAATTCACATTTTTGTAATTATCAATTAATAATACCCCAATAACGCTGAAAATAAAAGCAATGAGTGCCGCGCTAAAAATGAGGACACTTCTTTTTGGGCGAGATTTGACTATAGGTACTTTGCCTGATTCGACAAGAATGAGGGCTGAAATTTTTGTGTTAAAAGCGATTTGAAGTTGCATAGCGCGTTGTCTATCTTTACTGACTTGATCACGCTCTTTTTCATAAAATTCTTTCAACGCTGATACACTATTGAAGCCTTCATTATATTTTTTTAACATCAAAGTATTGGTTTTCATTTCTTCTTCATAACCTTTTACATTGGCTTCTAATAAAATGAGGGTATCTGCTGAAACATTGGGCGATTTTTTTAACATATCTAATTTAGCTTTATTCCGAGCAAAATTAGATTCCGATTCAACAGCTGTTTTTGTGATGGCTTCAGTTTGTTTATCCGGGTCAATGACACCATAATTTTGGCGTAAACGCATGAGGGTATCACCAATATTCGCTAAAGTTTTTTCTTTTTGGCTAAAATTTGAGGCATAGGCCCCCAGAAGGTTTTGTTGGCTTTGCCGGATAAGCCTTTGTGAAATCTCATCCACTTTTTCACGTGCCGCATTGGTCATATCGGCAGCCATTTGCTGGTTAACGTCTTCGACTGAAAGCTCGACGGCATCAAATTTTGTTTTTTTTACGTTGTATAATGATTCCAATTTTTCTCGCACCTTAAAAGGGGCTTTTTCTTGTGTGGAATCTATATCATAATGCTTATATAAGTCGAATTTTTTAATCAAATACTCATATAATTCTCCTGATTCCGCGATTGTTAACACGCGGTCAACGTCGTTTTCGGTACCATAAAATTCCATGTCTTTATTGGACGTACCAAACATTTGTTCAGGCTTAAAAATATCGGGACTGGCTACATAAAAAAGCGTTGTTGATTTATAGTAATTATTCAGGTAGAGAAAAGCAATCAATGCCGAACCTATTATTGCAATCAAAGTGACTGTTAAAATCTGTTTTTTCCACTTAAAAAGTGTCGCTAATACGCCAATAAGATTGTCTTTATTTTCCATTCTTAATACATTCTTGAAATTTGAGTAGCAAAGGTAAAAATTTTTAATCCTAACTACTAAAAACGCTTTATTTCATTCCTTTATTTTAAAGCTCTAACTTCAAAAATTCTCCTGTAAACGACCCCTTAGTAGCCGCCACTTCTTCGGGTGTGCCGGTACACACAACTATGCCACCCCTAAAACCGCCTTCGGGACCCATATCAATGATGTAATCGGCTACTTTTATCACGTCCATATTGTGTTCAATCACCATCACAGTGTTGCCTTTTTCGACAAGCCGATTCAAAACCACTAACAAAAGCTGTATATCCTGAAAATGCAAACCGGTGGTGGGTTCGTCGAGAATATACATTGTGTTACCCGTGTCTTTTTTGGATAATTCTTCAGCCAATTTTACCCGCTGCGCTTCGCCACCGGAAAGGGTCGTGGCTTGTTGCCCGAGAGTAATGTACCCTAATCCAACCTCTTGCAGCGTTTTCATGCGGCGGTAAATATTAGGAATTTTATCAAAAAAAGAAACCGCCTCATCCACCGTCATATTCAAAACATCATTGATGCTTTTGCCTTTGTATAACACTTCTAAAGTTTCTCTATTGTAGCGACGCCCCAAACAAGTCTCGCAATCTACTTCTACGTCCGGTAGGAAATTCATCTCAATCACGCGTTTTCCTGCGCCTTCGCAGGTTTCGCAACGACCTCCTTTTACATTAAAACTAAAGCGCCCCGGTTTGTAACCCCGGATTTTAGATTCAGGCAAACCGGCAAAAATGTTACGAATATCGCTAAAAACACCCGTATATGTTGCCGGATTAGACCGCGGTGTGCGCCCGATGGGTGACTGGTCAATTTCAATCACCTTATCTAAATGCCCCAAACCTTGTAAACGATCGTAAGGCATAGGTTTTTTAGTAGAATTATAAAAATGCTGCCTTAAAATCGGATAAAGAGTTTCATTTATCAGCGTTGATTTACCACTGCCCGATACGCCCGTGATAAGCGTCAATGTGCCTAAAGGTATTTTAACGGATACATTTTTTAAGTTATTGCCGGTTGCACCCGTCAAAATCAATTCTTTACCATTGCCCTCGCGTCGATATTTCGGCACTTCAATCCTTCTTCTGTTATTGAGGTATTCAGCCGTGACGGTATTATTTTGGATGAATACTGAAGGGATACCTTCTCCGACAAGTTCGCCACCGTGTTTGCCGGCGCCGGGACCCAAGTCAATGACATAATCGGAAGCCATCATAATATCTTTGTCATGTTCTACAACGATGACCGTATTGCCAATATCTCTCAATTGTTGCAAAGCTTCAATCAGCCGTTGATTATCGCGTTGGTGCAAGCCGATGCTCGGTTCATCAAGAATATAGGTGATGCCTGTGAGTTGCGAACCGATTTGAGTCGCTAAACGAATGCGTTGAGATTCACCCCCTGACAATGTACCCGAAGGGCGATTCATGGACAAATAGTCCAAACCGACATTCAATAAAAAGCCTAAACGCAGGCGAATTTCTTTTAAAATATCTTTGGCTATAACTTGTTGTCGTTCAGTGAGTTGCGATTCAATATCTTCAAAAAACTGATTTAAGGCAATCACATCTAAAACGGCTAATTCTCCAATGTGCTTATCCGTGATTTTGATGTGCAAAGATTCTTTTCTGAGCCGATACCCCTCACACTCTGGGCAAGTCATCACGGTCATAAACTCTTCTGCCCAAGTAGATATTTTTTCGGAACTTGAATCTTGATACCAGCGTTTAAGCATATTTGTCAAGCCTGTTGAAGCCAAATCATACACATACATATCCTGTTGCGGTACGTGCGTCGGTAAACTGACCGATTTTTTTTCACCACCGTACATCATTAAATTAAAGGCGGCTTCCGGAATCTCTTTTATTGGCGTCGAAAATGTGAAATTATATTTTTTTGAAAGGGCTCTTATTTGTTGAAACATCGTATTTTCCCGAACTTCACCGAAAGGAACAATGCCGATTTCATTGATGCTTTTAGCGGCATCCGGCACTACTTTTTCCATATCCACCTCCGCCACTTGCCCTAAACCTTTGCAATGCGGACATGACCCATAAGGCGAGTTGAATGAAAAAGTATTGGGCGAGGGTTCTTCATAACTGATTCCGGACTCGGCGTCCATCAAATGCTTTGAAAACATAGTCAACTCTCCCCCGTCTCCTCCGGAAGGAGTCTTTTGGACAGTATCGGTACCCACCGTTAAAACAAAAATTAGTCCGTTGCCCATTTTTATAGTCGTCCCGAGCGAGGTCACGAGCCGATCCCGACGTTCTTCCGACACCTGAATGCGGTCAATCACTACTTCAATATCGTGTACTTTAAACCTATCCACCTGTAATCCCGGTTCAAGGTCGAGTAAAACACCATCCACGCGCACTTTTGTATAACCTTGCTTGCGGATATTGTCAAATAGTTCCCGATAATGCCCTTTACGTCCCCGAACAAGAGGAGCCAATAACATGATTTTTTGACCGTCAAATTGTTCCAGTATTAAATTAAGGATTTGTTCTTCGGTATATTTTACCATCTTTTTACCCGTTTCGTAGCTATATGCTTCGCCGACTCGGGCAAAAAGGAGCCGCATAAAGTCATAAATTTC
>JANPGW010000273.1:0-11703 GCA_031424115.1 Saprospiraceae bacterium
TGAAACCGATAGTGAAAAAGGTATTTGATTATATGCTCAGCAAAAATAATTTTGGCAGAACCCTGACTTTAAAAGCTAAAACCCCGGATTTTCAAACTATTACCCGCTCAAAAACCTATTTATATGAACTGCGCGACTTTGACGAATTGCTCAAATTGACCTATGAGATGCTGACGCTCCATTTTAATGATATAAAAAAAGTGCGGTTATTAGGCATTTCCATTTCGAACCTCACTAAAGAGCAAATGGCCGACGGTATTCAATTGGAATTGGATTTAGAAATGCCCGATTATTGAGCGGTATTTTTTATTTGAAAAAAATGTACATTTTTTTTTCGTTGTAAACAACTGATAATCAATGGTTTGTACTCATTGATTATCTGCTAAAGCAAAAATAAAATGAAAAAAATATTTTTTTGTTTGGAAGACTAATAATTAGGTATATCTTTGCACCGCAATTCGCCGAAAGGCACTGAAAGTGTTGGAAAGATCTGGTAGCTCAGCCGGTAGAGCATTTGACTTTTAATCAAAGGGTCCTGGGTTCGAATCCCAGCCAGATCACACGAAAAACAAACATAAAACGCTGTAAATCAATGATTTACGGCGTTTTTTTATTTAATCGCATTAATTCCGTATATGGCTTTTTGTCATTCTGAACACAGTGAAAGAATCCGTATTTTTTGGGTAAAATTGATACTTTCCATATTATAATGTTGATATTCAGATTCTTTCGCTTCGCTCAGAATGACAAAAAAAGCAATGCTTTTTTGTCATATACGGAATTGCTGACTTAATCGATATTCTATATGGTTGATGTACTAACAGAAATAATAATTGCCCGTCCACAAAAAGTTGTCTCTGAATTTACTACAAATCCGGATAATGCGACACTTTGGTATGTTAACATCAAAACCGTCGAATGGAAAACGGCGAAACCATTGGCAATTGGCTCTCAAATTGCTTTTGTCGCCGAGTTCTTGGGAAAAAAACTATCTTACGTTTATGAAGTCGTTGATTGGATACCCGGTTTTTCATTCACCATGCGTACGGCTGATGGGCCCTTCCCGATGGAAACTACATACACGTGGACATCCATTAATGACAATTCGACTCGAATGACCCTGCGCAATACAGGAAATCCAAAAGGGTTTTCTAAAATATTCAGCCCATTTATGGCAACGATGATGAGAAAAGCCAACAACAAGGATTTACAACTTTTGAAAAAAATTTTGGAGAGCGAAATTTCTGTTGAATGATGACTCCAATTAGCGGTTTTTACCCCCTCTCAGTATAGCACTCATTTAAGTTAAATTATTAATCATCTTCGGACCAAATAAAGACCTTACTTTCCCATTAGCCAATTACGACAGATTGTGCTTCTTGAAAAATATTATCACCCAGCCCAACATCATTGTCGGTGATTATACCTACTACGACGATTTTGAGACAGTCCACAATTTTGAAAAAAATGTCAAATATCTTTTTGATTTTACCGGTGATAAGTTGATAATCGGCAAATTTTGTATGATTGCTTCAAATGTCACTTTTATTATGAATGGAGCGAATCATTTGACGGATGCCGTATCCACCTATCCGTTTGCAATTTTTGGACACGGCTGGGAAAATGCGATGGCAGGAAAGACATATCCCACAAAAGGCGATACTGTTATCGGCAACGATGTTTGGATTGGTTACAATGCCACAATTTTGGCGGGTGTAAAAATCGGAGACGGTGCCATTATCGGTACCAACGCCACCGTCACAAAAGACGTTGAACCCTACTCCATCGTTGGTGGCAATCCTGCCAAAGAAATAAAAAAACGGTTTTCAGAACAGGACATCGACATATTATTGCGGGTGCAATGGTGGCATTGGGATATTGAAAAAATAACCAGACATATCCAGCTTCTGACGGATAATAATATTGCAGCCCTTGAAGACTGTGATTGATTGAAGGGTGGGTACATTTGGAGTCTAAATACAAAATACTCTCTACTCAATACCATTCACCATCGGCGCAACATATTTGCCAATCAGTTCAATAGACTGCATCAATTTTTCGTGTGACAAACCCGCATTGTCCATCTGAAAAGTCACTCTCGCAATGCCACCGAGGGCTTCACTGTGCCGTAAAATTTTCTTCGCCACTTCTTCGGGACTTCCAATCAGCATCGAACCCTTTGGGCTCATTTGGGCATCAAAATGTTCCCTTCTGATCGGCGCCCAACCCCGCTCTTTCCCAATTTTTGTGAACAATTCCGCATACCCAGGATAGTAATCATCAATGACTTCTTGCATCGAATGTGCCACATAACCGAGCGAATGTAAGCCTACTTTTAAGGTCTCCGGCGCATGTCCCGCCTGTTTTCCGGCGGCGCGGTATAAATCTATCAAAGGGCTAAAGCGGTGTGTTTCGCCACCGATGATAGCCACCATAAGCGGAAGCCCCAGCATACCCGCTCGAACAAACGATTGAGGCGTGCCACCCACCCCCAACCAAATCGGTAATTTTTCTTGTGCCGGTCGGGGATAAATGGCTTGATTCTCAAGTGTCGGGCGAAATTTTCCCGACCAATTAACCACCTCATTATCGCGGATATTCAATAACAAATCAAGTTTTTCGGCAAACAATTGGTCGTAATCTTGAAGGTTTAACCCAAATAAAGGAAAAGCTTCCGTAAAAGAGCCTCGCCCTACTACCAGTTCAGCCCTGCCCTGTGATACCAAATCGAGCGTGGCAAAATTTTGAAAGACACGCACCGGATCAGCTGCACTCAGCACTGCTACTGCACTCGTGAGGCGAATGCGTTTAGTTCGAGACGCAGCCGCCGCCAAAATAATGGCGGGTGCCGAGTCCAAAAACTCTTTGCGATGGTGTTCGCCCATGCCAAAGACATCCAACCCCACACGGTCAGCGTGTTCTATCCTTTCTAATAATTCGGCGATGGACTCTACCCTACTTTGTGGGGTATCAATTTGCGTATTTTTTACCGATGCAAAACTATCAATGCCAATTTCCATACACTATCCATTTTAAAAATTCCGTAAATCTGCGCTAAAATAACTCAACTTCCGGATTATATTTTTTAAATCATCAGATACGCGCATTTTTCGAGCAGTGTTCAAAAACCTCGGGAAAATATATATTTACTTTTGTTGCATGGGGCTGATTGGTTTCTTCCCTTTATTCCCCGCAGGCTTTTGAATGGTTGTTGAAAATGAAATACCGATAGCGTTAGCAGAATAAGTGACATTTGATTGGTCTTTGTATTTCAAAAGCGTGAAAGTCAAACCAATACCGCGATAAGCTAATTCAAAAATGGGGCCATTGGCGCCGCTAAAAGTAATATCTTGCCCGATGCCATCGGCTTTGAACTTGATGTTTTGATGCGACACGATACCCGTACCCAATCGAATTTTATCAGTAATCATCCAATTAGCCGTAAATTGTAGAGGTACTCTGGTCAGGCGAATGTGCGCATTATCCGCTTGGGTGGTCACATACTTGAAGCCGACTGTTGCCCGAAACAACAATCTGGGCTCTTTTGGCAACTGAAATTGGCCGCCAATTAAGATTGTCCCACCTTGTCCGGCTCTCACTGACTGATCTTCACCGTTGGTGAAATAGACTTTGGCAACTTCATCACCACCAAATTCAAGAGCACCGCCAATTAAAAAACGAACAGGTGATTTTTTCTCAACCGCTTGGGCTAACGCATTCACTGATACAAAAATTAAAGACAAAACAATTGTAAAATATTTTTTCATATTTGTATTTTTAAAATTAAATAAAATGCGAAAATAAAAAATCCTGATGAAATGCAAAAAAAAAATAGATTTGTGGAGTTTTTTTAAGTTGTTTGATGTTTTTGAAGCATCTGTGAACTTGACAAAATTTTAATCAATTTCAACATGAAAAAGACACCCTGGTTTGAGCGACATTTCCCTGCCATTGAAGACAATGGTAGATTTCCGACCATTTTAGAAAGATTAGAAGGCACACCCGTCCGATTAGCGGATAAAATGAAACGCCTGAAAGGAGATTTAACATTTTCGCCAGCAGGTAAATGGAGCATCAAAAAAGAAATCGGTCATTTGATTGACCTCGAACCGCTTTGGCTTGAACGCGCTAAACAAATACTGAGGGGGGAGGGTAATTTGCAGGTGGCTGATTTGACCAACCGTCAAACGCACCAAGCCGACCATGATGCCCAAAGTGTTGCTTCTTTAATCAAACGATTTGAAAAAGAGCGTCATAAACTCATCAAAACCTTACAAAATATCAACGAGGATGACTTGGAAAAAGCGGCTATCCACCCGCGATTGGGTACGCCCATGCGCTTAATTGATTTGGCTTTTTTTGTTGCGGAACACGATGACCATCATTTGGCGCAAATCACTTTTTTAATACGAAACGCATTTTGATGAAGAACGGGCATATTGCAGCTTGTCTATTTGATGTCACCCTATTAAGTCTCCACTAAAAAAACTGTTAAAAACTGTAATATGTCAACAGAACAACCCATCATCAATCAACAATTTTTGATTCAAAAAATGTCCATGAAAGGCGGTTGGTCGTATGTGGAAATTCCTAATATTCCTAAACATTTGAAACAGCCGTTTGGCTGGGTGACTGTTAAAGGAACGATTGATGGCTTTGAAATCAAGCAATTTAAACTTTGGACAATGGTTTCGGGCAATATGTTTTTGCCCATAAAAGCGGAAATACGAATAAAAATCAAAAAAGAGGAAGGCGATTGGGTACATATTACACTCTACTATGACGACAGCCCATTGGTCATTCCGGATGAGTTTTTAGTGTGCTTATTGGACGCCCCTAAAGCCCTTGCCTTTTTCCAAACCATAAGCCAAACCTCGCAAAAACACTATGTTGATTGGATTTATGAGAGCAAATCCTTAGAAACACGGGTCAATAGAATTGCTAAAGCCATTGAAAAATTGGAAAAAGGGTTGAAATTGTATCAATCGCCCGAAGATAACATGTAGCATTCAACCTCTAACTAATTGACTATCATTTATTTATATGTATGCTATGTGGCTATGTGTTGAAAAATATCTCTCAACGAGGCAAACTCAAAAAAGCCGAACCCAAATGATTGATAATATCAGTGGCTATCAAAGCTTCCTGCCCCACTTTTTCAGCCGCCAAATCACCCGCTAAACCGTGCAGATAAACTCCGAAAATTGCCGCTCGTGAAGGTTCGTAACCTTGCGCCAATAAACCGGTTATTAAGCCCGTCAACACATCACCGCTACCCGCAGTTGCCATGCCCGGATTGCCCGTTGAATTGAAAAAACAGACCCCCTCAGAATTGGCGATAACGGTATATGCACCTTTGATCAAAATATTGATTTTTAAAGTTTTAGCGCGTTCTCTTAACAGCTCCAATCGGTCAAAATCGTTTTGAGAAGCGCCAAAAAGTCGTTGAAATTCTTTCGGGTGAGGCGTCAGAATACTGTGTTCCGGAATTAGCTCCAAAAAGTATTTATTTTCAGAAATGATATTCAGGGCATCAGCGTCAATCACCATCGGTTTAGCGTCTCTTTTCAACAAATCTTTCAGCGCTTTCACCGTTCGTTTGTCTTTGCCAATACCACAACCAATACCAACCGTCGAAAAGATTTGCGCATCTTCAACGTCGGTCACAACATCATTGATAGAATCTTCTCGGCACATGGCTTCAGGCACCGCAGTTTGCAAAATAGTACGGTTATACTGAGGGGTATGTATGGTGAGTAAACCCACGCCGGAACGCAGGCATGCCTGAGCAGAAAGTATTGCCGCCCCCGCCATGCCTTTGCTGCCACACACCAATAAAGCATGTCCGTAAATACCCTTATGGTCAAATTTTGACCTTTTTTTATGCATTTCTGTTATCAGGTCTTGAGTGACAAAGACATTATGCGCAGGTATACTAGCTAAAAAAGCAGCTTTTAAGCCAATGCTTTTAAACGCAAAATCATTGACAAAACGGTTATTTTCAGGCATAAAAAAAGCCAATTTCGGTATTTCAAAACTCAGTACCCTATCAGCCTCAATTACCCCTCCCACCCCGGTATGAGCGTCGGAAAACAAACCTGAAGGAATATCCACGGACACAATATCAACACCACTGTCATTCAGATGCTGAAAAAAAGTAGCCCAATACCCTTCAACCGGACGAGACAAGCCACTACCTAATATGGCATCCACAATAATGGTTCCTGTTGGAATATCCGGAAAACTGCCACCATCGTTGATATATCCTTTGAGCAAATCAGCACGAGAAGGCAAATCTTCGAGATTTTTATTAAAATCGTCCGTTGTATGAGGCGATAAGGTGCAAATAAAAACAGATATATTAAAAAAACGATAATGCAATAAGCGAGCAATAGCTAAACCATCTCCCCCATTGTTTCCTGTCCCGCAAAAAACATATACATTTCTTTCTGAATCGTAAATATTTGAAAACCAATAAGAAAAAGTTAATGCTGCCCGTTCCATGAGATTATAAGAAGATATTGGCTCATTTTCAATGGTATATTTATCCCAAGCTCTGATTTGTTCAGCTGATAAGATTTTCATAGTGATAGAGATATTTAAGATTTTAATCAAAAACAGGCGTTAAGGTTGTAAATTTGGGGTTTAAATTATGAAATAGCAAATCAATTTTAAGATGAATATTTTTCAAAACTTGAAAGTAGTAGAGTTGGCAAGCGTGTTAGCGGGTCCCGCTGTGGGTATGTTCTTTGCCGAGTTGGGCGCTGTGGTCATTAAAATTGAAAATAAAACCACCGGCGGCGATGTTACCCGCTCATGGAAACTACCCAACGAACAGGTTTTTACGGATGAAAACGGCATCCAAGAGTCGGCTTATTTTCATTCGGTGAATTATAAAAAAAAACACTATTTCTTTGATTTGCTGAGTTTACCGGATAGAGAAAAAGTGTATGACATATTGAGGGGGTGCGATATTGTCATTTCTAACTTTAAAAAATCGGCGGCTGAAAAAATGGGCGTGGATTATGAAACCATCCGTGCGCTATGTCCAAAAGTGATTTTTGGTCAGATTTACGGCTTTGATGAAGCAGATGAAACCCCCGCATTCGATGTGGTACTTCAAGCCGAAGCCGGTTTTATGTATATGAACGGCGAAAAGGGCGGCAATCCGGTAAAAATGCCCGTCGCTTTGATTGATATTTTAGCTGCTCACCAACTCAAAGAAGGCATTTTAATGGCGCTTTTGCAACGCGAAAAAACAGGAAAAGGAGCTTTTGTTTCCACATCTCTGTACGAATCAGCTGTATCATCATTAGCCAATCAAGCAACCAATTGGCTTATGGCACAACACATTCCTGAGCGAATGGGTTCTGAACACCCTAATATTGCACCCTATGGCGATATTTTTGAAACTGCCGATAAAAAAGAAATTGTGCTCGCTTGCGGTACTGAAAAACAATGGGGAATGTTGTGTCGTGTTCTGGATGTTATCGCATTGCAAACCGACAGCCGTTTTGAAACCAATCAGTCGCGGGTGAAATATCGGCGAGAATTAAACGATACACTGAGGGGTCAGATTTCAGTTTACACCTTAGAAGAATTATATGAATTGTTTAGAGTGCATCAAATTCCGATGGGTGCCATCAGGAATATGCCCCAAGTTTTCGAAAACAAAATGGCACAAGACATGATTTTGGAAGAAAAAAATTCTAAAAACCATGTAACGAAAAGAATAAGTACCATTGCTTTCAAAATTATTTAAAAATAAAAAATTACTAACCTCATTTAAGCTAACAAAACGTATATTATCGCCATAAAATATTGTATTTCATTGTTTTATAAAACACGAATACTTAAACTAAGAAGGACAATTTTCTACCTAAAAGGCGTTATTTTAAGTTTAAAAATTAAAAATATTTAAAAAATACCGTCACATTATACCCTCATTTTTCAAAATTGGTATCTCCTTTGCCAATTACATCGCAGTTGAGTTGATGTAAACAACCAAAAAATGTCGCTCTCCTTTAACACAATAAATTAGAACCAAAATATTATAGTTGTTTTTTACCTCCCACGTAAAAATTCATTCGCACCGCTCCCCCCTTCGTAGCGACAACTACGAGCCTTTTTAAAAACCGAATCTTTTAATTTTTACTTTCTAAAACTTTTGATGATGAGAAATTTACAATTTGCAATCACACTTTTAATGACGCCTTTGTGTCTCAACGCTCAAATGATGACCCAGGCAGATGTGAGCAAATCCACCGCTTCAACCAATGCAAGTATTTACGGCAGTACAAAAAAAGCTGTAAACGAAACACCGGAACAGGCAAGAATCCAATTAATGTCGTCTCTTAATCTTTACAGAGGTTATTCTGTGAGCGTTGAAGATGTCAAATCCGGCGAAATCAATGAGCAAGAAGAAAATGTCACGCCTGAAGAAAAAGCCAATTTTAAAACATACGTAGCGAAAATGGAGCAAGTGCTTCTACGCCGTATGAAAAGTCTTGAGTCGGATAATGTTAAAGACAGCGAACAACTTGCCGAAAAAAGTGATTTGATTCGTGCTTTCAACATTTTAAAATCGGCAACTTGCCTTGCTGAACGCAGAGATGGCAATTTTGTCAGACAAAAAGATTTTAATGGTCACGAAATTATTGCTTTCCCCTTGGATGAACTCCGCACCAACGCTCGATATGGCTACGTGGAAGCTTATCGGGAAGGTTTGGCACGTATCAAAAAGGATCAGGTTTTTGGCTTCTTGAACTATTGCGGCGATGAGGTGATTCCTTGTCAATACGAAATTGCCGAAGCGTTTAACAATGGTCGTGCACTTGTTAAAAAAGTGGATTGGTATTTTATTGACTCAAAAGGTCAGGAAAGCGATATGCTTTTGAATGTGGTAGATGCCAAAGCTATGTCTTACGGGATTTCTTTGGCCAGATTTAAAGATGGAAAATATGCTTTTATTGATAATAAATACGATGTTACTAAAGCTCCCATTTCTGGACTTTATGACGAAATAGTGCCGATTTTTGGAAAAGACATTTTCAGAGTCCGCGAAGGCAGCAAATACGGCTTGATAACATTACAAGGGGTGACGAAACTGGAAACAAACTATGAAAATATTGATATCAGTGGGGCTTCTCACCTATACAAAATTACACAAAACGGTAAAATGGGTTTAGTGGATACTTTATGGAAAGTAAAATTCGCACCCGAATTTGATTTAATTGGCGATTTTAATCCTAATGGATTGGCAGTTTGCAAAGTTGCTGAAAATTTCCGCCTTATCAGTAATAAAACCTATAAAAGCAGTCAATTGTACAGAAGTATCGGCTTTTTTGGCAAACAAGGATTAGCTCCAATTCAGGACGCAGCCGGCAACTTCGGACTCATCAATGCTGACTTGCAAGTTGTGGTGGATCCAATGTACTTCTCTATTGGTGAGTTTAACGACTTGGGCATGGCACCAGCTTGCCGATACAACAACAAATGTGGCTATATCAATACTAAAGGAACTGAAATCATTACACCTGTATACGAAGAAGTGGGAGCATTCAATGCTCATGGATTAGTAGTTGTTCGCGAATTGACTAAGGATTGTAACAAAAATAAAAACTGTAAAACGGATATTATTTACAATAAATTTGGTCAGGTTATCATCGCAAAAGCTAATGAAAAAGAAGTGACGACGATGAAAATCCGCTACGAATTGCTCGATACTTTACACAGTGACAAGTATGTGGTCGTAAAAATGTTCGTTGACGAGCAAATTCAGGGTTTTCACCTCATCGAAGCAAAAAGCTTCCGGTTGGTGACAACAACGGCTTACCATAGTATTACACCTTTTGATGTGAATGGTATTCTGAGAGTGAAAAAAGATAACCTTTGGGGTTTGATTGATACTTCCGGCAAAATCATCTTGTCTCCGACATACCTCGAAATTCGTAAACAAGGAGAAGGTTTCTACCCTGTGAAAAATGACAATGAAAAATTTGGATTCATTGATAGAAAAGCAAAAATTCAAATCCCTTTTGAATTTGATGATGTCAAAACTTTCAGAAACGGTCACTGTATCGTTACTAAAGGCAAAGAAAAATGGGGTTTGATTAATAAATTTAACGCTAAGATCGTTCCTCTTTACTTCAAAGGTGTATTTGTAAAAGACGGTCAATACGAAATGACTGACGATAAAGGTGGTGTTTATATGATTGATGACAAAGGTGATTGTGTGCAAAACTGCCTGAAATTTGAAGAACTTCGTAGAAAAGCGAATCAGTAAAAGTGAATTTCTCCATCATTGGTTGCTAATTTATGCCCCCTCAGTATCCCGGATTTCCGGAAACGCTGAGGGGCTTTTTCAAAAAAAAAATCCAGCGTTGATTAACGTTGGATTTTTAGTATAAGTACATTTTATTTTGTGGTTAAAACATCAAATCCCACAATTCGTAAAATTTGTTTTGGTATTTTGATACCTTAAAAAAAGGTTTTTGAACGGCATTGAATCTTTCAAAAACGGAAGACCATGCTAATGGGTGACTGCCACATTCAAAATCAAAACTTTGCATACCTTTTTTTGAAGCATCTTGGATTGCCTGCCACAGCAACAAGGTCAATGCGCGCTCATGGTGTCTTTCAGATCCGCTTGCACCCAATAGAAAATGTGCCGTTTTATTATCATAAACAATATAAATGGCGGCATGAGGTACCCCCTCAGTACCCAAAGCCACATAGGCTTTTCGTAAATCCTTGTCAATCAATATTTCATCTAAATGTGCATGTGTTTTAAACGAAAAATTAGGCACATCTTTTTGATGGGCATTCAATCTGTCGACCATCCGGTGAAACATGTCAATATCGTCACATTCGCCAAAAACGACATCTTTCTGTGCTCTTCTAATGTCTATTCGGCTGTTTTCTGTAAAATTATCATATATTTCCTCCAAGTCATAAATATCAGCTAATACATATGAAATATGCATTTCAACTTTGTATTGATGCTTGTAAAATATTTGACAATCCGTCAACGAATGATGAAAACGCTGTTGATAGAAAGCCGTAGATGGCAATTGCAAAATGAGCTCTTCGAGGATAGCATTTTTGTACGCGTAAATCGCCTGCTGTTGAGGCATGAAATCCTCTTGCGGCCGCATCCACACTCCCGCATGAGGGGTCAACTGAGGCATGGTTAAAGCAGAAAATATTGTACGTTTGGATGAGTGGCAAACCAAAACCCCTCTTATTCGCGCCGACTCATCATAAGCCAAACAGACATCCCATCCGTTATGAGGACAAACAATATCGAGCCACCACGGCTGCATATACAGCGGCATTGTACTTTCTACGGCACAAAATGCGCTAAAATGTTCTTTTTGAGTAGAAAAATTAGATTTGGGGGGGCAATCCGCCCTTTTATGATGCAAGTGGACGACTATTCCCATAAGTGTTTGTTTTTATGTAAAGCACGCTCGAAAGCACGCTCTACTTTAGTGTAATAATCCAATAATATTTTTACAAAAGTAATGGATTTCGACTGGGTTTCAAATAGCCTTTTTCGTTATATTTTATATAAAGTTTTCTCGGCAAGTGATATTTCTCCATGAGCACAATCCTATTTTTACTGTCTTACATAAAATCCAATTTGACAATTCCTTATTTTACACTTAATTTCACAAAAAATTAAACAATCATGAAAAAGCT
>JANPGW010000274.1:0-26435 GCA_031424115.1 Saprospiraceae bacterium
GACGCCGGTGCCCATGATAACGCCAAATACCACTTGAGCATTAGGCATCACATCTTTGACAGCGCCTAAATTAGCTTCCGCTACGGCAAAACAATTGGCGTCATTCGCCATATTGACCGGTATTTTCAAATATTCAGCTAAGTCATATTTGAAAGGCATACCGTTCAGACACGTTGTATTAGAATTTTTATGAATACCGGTTTGTGGGTCATAAGAACCGGGTGTGCCGATACCGATTTTTTCGGCTTTCACCCCAGATTCTTTTTCCAGCACCGCCAATACCTTAGCGATTTGCCCCATAATGTGTTCATAACCACCTTCTTTTTCAGTCGGTACACGGTAGCGCGCCAATACTGAGGGGTCATCTTTTGATTTAATTACAGCACCTTCAATTTTGGTGCCTCCGAGGTCAAAGCCAAATAGTGGGTTCATATATTTTGAAATGATGAATGTTGAAAGATAAAAGGTGAATTTGTTCCAAAAATAAGAAAGTCGTTGTGATTTACAACGACTTTCTTTTAAATATTCTTAATTTTTTATCGCGGCTATACCAGGTAATTCTTTGCCTTCAAGGAATTCAAGCATCGCGCCACCACCCGTTGAGACATAACTTACGGCATCTTCCAACCCCATCTGAGTCACGGCTGCTACCGAGTCACCGCCGCCGACAAGTGAAAATGCACCTGCTTTAGTTGCTTCTGCTACCGCCAATGCGATAGCTTTCGTACCACCGGCAAATTTTTCCATTTCAAAAACACCCATCGGGCCATTCCATAAAATGGTTTTTGATGCCAAAATTGTGTCTTTGAATGCTGCTTCGGCTTTTTCTCCAATATCCAAGCCCATCCAACCATCGGGAATATTGTTGCTGGCGACAACTTGCGTATTGGCTGCTGCGTCGAATTTATCTGCCGCAAGGCTATCTTCAGGAAGTAAGATATTGACACCTTTTGCTTTTGCCCGCTCGATAAGGGCAAGTGCATTGTCCAGACGGTCGTTTTCACAAAGAGAATTACCGATTGTGCCGCCTTGGGCTTTCATAAACGTATAAGCCATACCCCCGCCAATGATGAGATTGTCCACGATTTCGACCAATCTTTCGATAATCAAAATTTTATCACTCACTTTTGCACCGCCGATAATAGCTGTGTAAGGACGCGCCGGATTGTTCAACACTTTTTCGGCATTGTCAATCTCCGATTGCATCAAAAAGCCGAATGTTTTGTGGTCTTTATCAAAAAAGCGCGCCATTGTTGCCGTTGAAGCGTGGTCACGGTGAGCCGTTCCGAAAGCATCGTTCACATATACCTCACCGAGTTTGGAGAGTTGTTCTGCCATAGCCACATCGCCTTTTTCTTCACCTTTATGAAAACGGGTATTTTCAAGTAAAAGCACTTCACCCGGTTTCAAAGCTGCCGATTTAGCAACGGCTTCTTCACCCAAACAATCATTAGCAAACTGAACGGGTGTGCCTAACAAATCCGTCAAGTGATTGACCAAATGCTTGAGTGTGAAGCGATCAACGTCGAGTGAACCATCTTCTTTCATTTTTTTCAAAGGTCTATCCAAATGGCTCATCAGAATAACGGCACCGCCTTTTTCAAGGATGGTTTTGATAGTACGCACAGCTGCTCTCATGCGCGTATCGTCCGTTATGGCAAACGTTTTTTTGTCGAGGGGTACATTGAAATCTACGCGAACGAGGACTTTTTTACCGGCAAAATTGACATTCATAGAGTGAATTCTTTTTATGTTTGATAATAATTATACCTTATACTGTCTATAGGACTCCTTGGGAGGAGAGGGGGTATTTTCAGCGGCAAAAATACATTTTTTCGAGCAGCTATTGCTTTTTTCGGTATAAAAATTCATTCTATCAGCGCGGCTAAGCCGATACAGGAACCAAAGCCGATTAATAGAACCAAGGCGGAACTGAGTAAATAATATTTTGTCATTTCCTTTTTGGAACCAAATCCTACTATAATACCCATCAAAAAGCAAAGAGTCACATGTATGGCTATGCAAGCCGCTTGAGTAATGTAAAATGCTTCTTTACCACTTCCTATTGAGATTAAGGTATATACAGCAAAAATGATAGCATTGATTTGTAAAATTCGATTGCCTTTGAGTGGCGGGCGGCTGTTGTTAGGTTCATTGTCTAATATTTCAGTCATTTTTATTAGATTTTTAAATGAAAAAATAATGATTCCTCATTTCCGTAATTTTTCTAATACCAGTGATTTCTCATCTCGGTAAAACAAATTCATGGTTTCAAAAGGGATGATTTTATAATCTTTATTCACGATATGGACGCACGATTTTTTGATAGCCCGCACATCAAAATCGTAGGCGTCAATAAAGCGCATAATGATGATGCGAAAGAGATTCTCGTAACTCAAGTTCGGTGCCTGAATTTGGGGTAAACAACACATAATAGATTTTAATTTATCGGTCGCGCACTCAACAGAATTACCCGTCGAAAACAACTCAACCATGTGTTTTTGTAGACGTTCATCTTGCTCATAAATGATGGTATTTTTTGAATTGTCCAACAAATCTTGCGGATTGATGTAGCGCGTCAAAGGAAAAACTTCGCCCTCTACTTTCAACGCATAACCCATTGCTAAAGCATCGGGATTGCAAGGAACGGGGATTATATCGGCTTCAGAAAAAATATTCGTTTGGTCAATTATCGCCTGTCGTACCTCCGTGAGCGTGTAGCGGTCGGTGGCGGGGTCAAAATTTTCATTGCGTCCTGCCACCTGAATCGGCTGAAAAGTTACCCCTCGAATGCACGGCTGTTTCAAAGCATATTCAATAATATCCCCGATTTCATCTGTATTCAAATCCTTTTTCAAAGTGACAACCAGCGTCGTTGACAGGTTAAATTTATTCAAATTTTCAATAGCGCGTTGGCGAATATCGGTCAAATTCGACCCCCTCAGTATTTTCAGTGCTTCGGGTTTAAAAGAATCGAATTGCAGATAGATTTCAAAATCAGGCATGTAAGAAGCCAGTTTCTCTACAAAATGAATATCTTTTGCAATGCGTATGCCGTTGGTATTCAACATCAAATGGCGAATCGGCTTCGTTTTAGCCAAGTCCAAAATCTCAAAAAACTGCGGATGAATCGTGGGTTCGCCGCCGCTGATTTGCACCACATCGGGCTCGCCTTCATTTTTCACCACCGTGTCCAGCATTTTTTCAATTTCTTCCAATGTTCGATGTCTTCCATAATGCGGAGACGACATAGCGTAACACGTCGGGCAAGTCAGGTTGCAACGGTCAGTGACTTCCACCACCGTCAAGCAGGAATGTTGCTCATGGTCAGGACACAAACCACAATCATAAGGACAGCCAAAATGCGTTTCGGTGTTAAAACGGCGCGGCATTTCACTGCGTTTAGCATAGTTGCGAATGCTGCGATAATACTCAATATCAGTCGCAATCAGCACTTTTTCACGCCCATGCGTCGGGCAATTTTTCAACATAAATACTTTTTCATCTTGAAAAACTATCTTTGTATCCACCCTTTTAAGGCAAGTAGAGCAAAGGCTGAGGGTGAAATCGTAGTAGATATATGGGCGTTCGGGCATATTATAAAGTTAGAATTTTAGTTTTTTTATAGGAAAAATAACACTCAAATTTATCTGTCTTGATTTGAATTGATAATCTCTCCTCAAATTTACTATTTGATGTAAACCCAATTGCCCATCCAATATGAATGTTAAATCTTTGTACAAATATCCGATACCGACTATTAAACCGTAGTCAAATGGGCTGAAATCTTTATTTTGATCTGTAATTTCAAAATATGATTGAGGAACACAATTCACACCAGATGGTGCTGAACTACAATTGCGGCTTACATTAACTTGTCCATTGGTAATTTTTTTATAAAGTGAATAGGCAGTAAAAACTCCCAGCTCTCCAAATATCTTTTTACCTACTCGAGCTCTCAAATCGACTTGAGCATTTAAAAAATGAATATTACCTTTTGTTGACTTCCCTCCTCCCACGCCACCTTGGGCTTAGTAAAAATCCGTCTGTTTGTAATCAAGGCTTTCACTCAAAATTATCCTCACCCTACTCAGATTTCGAAAATAATTTTTATGACTTATGCCAAATCCTACTTTGGCATTATTATAATCAGAGGTATAATAAGTATGAGAAAAACTAAAAAGATTAGTTCTAAAACTAAGAAAAGATTGGCTATAAATATGGCTTAAAAAAAGTAAAATAAGGATGAGTAATAATGTCAATTTTTTCATGTTTAAATTTTTAAGGTTTTAAAATAAAGCCATAAATAATACCCCAATCCACCCAAAGTCGCCAATTGAATACTCGAGAAACCCATCGGATGAAAATAAGCCGGTTTAAAAAACTCTATAAAGAAACGAAAAATTAAATAACTTATCAGAAAAATTTTAAAACGGCTACCATTACTGAGGGGGTATCTTTTCTCTACATAAACAATTGACAGCCAAATAGTTATGAGAAAAACTATTTCGTATAAATTGGTCGTATGCCTATAAATACCATCGCCTAAATCCATTCCGAAAAGCGATGTCGTCGGGTTGCCAAACGTGCCATCTTCAATACCCTCCAAGTGACAGCCAATGCGCCCGATGATTAAACCCATAATCAAAGGGAAAGTCATCAAATCACCCGATGAGGTTGAGACGCCAATGACTTTCTTGGTGCTTTCAACCCCTATCAATCCACCCAAGAAACCGCCCAAAACGGTTTTATTCGCCATGAAATAGAAAAGACTATTCTTCAAACCATTTTCATTGAACAATTGTGGGGGAAAGGGTTTTTCGAATATGCCCAATAGATGTGACCCTAAAAATGCCCCTGCCGCTGCCCCAATAAAAATCCACAATCTATCATTGTCACCTATTAAATCTGTCGATTTTTTTCGCAAATAAAGGTAATACCGAAAGCCTATCGTGTATGATAAAATTTCAAAAATGGGATGCAAATGAATATTAAAGAAGGTAACGGGGTAAGTCATTTTTTTGTTTTAAAAATATCATGTAAGTAAAGCTAAAAAAATAGTTTTACACAGAGACAACAGAAAACATCCAGGAAAAAAAAAGATATAATGAATACCTTTTTATGTTCAATATAGGATAGTCGAAACCTCTAATAATGCTGAGGGGGGTAAGTAGCCGGATAAACGCCTATTTAACGCCCCCAACGCCCCCAAGCATCGTTTTCTTCACTGAGGCGGCGTTCAGCTTCGCGGCGTTTTTTTTCTTTAATCATCAGCGCGAGGCGTTGGTTCATCTCAGCTTCGCGGGCTTCAGCTTTCAATAGTTCGTTGCGCTCGCGGGTTATTTTTTCACTATTCATCATGGTATAAGCGTTGAGCCATTCGCCATCGGCTACCTGAATGTCGAGGTCAGGATTGACCACATAAACACCCCGCCCTAAACGCAAAAACAATTTTTTGTTGTAAGGGTCGTCGCGGTCAACTTCATTTTTGGACATAACACTGTTCACATATTGCCTTTTCTGTCGAAATTCGGGCAAAATACGGTTATCAAATTTCTCCACCACATCCATAATATCGTCCATCGTCAAGCCATTGTCCTTTATGGTATCGTCGCGCTGGTCTAACAGACGAGGCTGCACCATTAAGAAATTTTGCAACAAAAAAAACTCCATTGAACGAGACGGAATTTTGACCAAATGTGCATCAATTTTGATTTTGATATTGTCGGGTTGCAATTTGTGATAAAGGACAGGGAGGCGTGTTTGATGGAATTTGGCATTGCTATGAGCCTGTAATAATGCCATTTGGAAAGGATTGATGCCCAAGTTATCAGTCACATTCTGGTTTGCATCTTGTGCCAACAGCCAATCAATGACCTTTGTCGCACCCGTTTTCAAAGCTGCCAGTAAGGGCGTCATATTGAACTCGTCGCGGTAATCTAAGCCATATTTTTTGACTTTATCGGCTACTTTTTTCACATCATCGGCAGCATATTGAGCATAGGTACGGCGCATAATGGAACTGCGTTCTGCTTCGACTTTTTCGGCTCGGCGGTATTTGAGGGCTACTAATTGCTCAAAAACTTCTGTATCATTATAAATCAAAGCAAAATCGAACAAGCGGTCTTTGGCTTTTTTGTTGAACATATCGGGGTTCAATGCTTCCAGTTTTAAGGTTTTCAATTCTGACATTGTGATAGGAGTCCAAGGTGTTTTTTGATTACCCAAAATGTTTTGCTTAATCAAATCGGCTTGTTCTTGTTTGCCTTGTAGTTCGAGGCGGCGAGCTTCGCGTTGCCAATCCTCGAGACTGGATTTTTGTTCCGTCAATTTGAGCTGGCGAATGTCCACCAATTGCAACAAATTGAGCAGAGGGTGTTTTTGATTCGTCTCCAGCACGTACAAATTGCACACGGCGCGGGTCATGGCTACATAGAGCGAATTGATATAAAACTTATAAGCATCAAGCGACTTATCGGTTTTATCTTTGGCACGGGCATAATGAATTTCAGTCGCTTCTACATCGGCTTTTGAGACCCCCTCAGTAATTTCGATAAACTCTTTAGCTTTATTCGATATGAAATTAACCAAAATGATATTCTCATACTCCAAACCCTTCGCCTCTTGCACCGAAAACAAAAGCGGCGTTTGGAACAGCTTTCGTGCTTCGGCTTTATCCTCATTGGTCATCACAACGACCGCAAAATTTGCCGAATTCTTGGTCTTTGAATTCAATTCTTGCTTCACTTTCGGCGTATCAGCCAAACAAATTACCTCGCCTTCCTTCTCAGAAACAGGGCTTACCAAGTACGTACTTTCGCGGTCAATTGAACCAAAACGGGCATTTTTGACCTTCAACAGCTTGTTCGCAATGTCCGTGACTTGGGGCGAATTGCGGTAGTTGGTGCGCAAAATCCGTAAGTCGTTGTTGTGATTGTCTTGGGTGTAAAACATGGTTTTGACATTAGCCCAAGAGAAAAAATTAGGATGAACAATCTGGTTAGAGTCGCCACACAAAACAAAATTACCCGTCGTTTTCAGCGATTTTAATATCAAATAAAGTTGTGTATTGGTCAAATCTTGCACCTCATCTACGACGACAAAATCGTATTTGGGCTTGACCAAATTTTGCCAATTGTACGACACCATATTGAGGTCGTACAGCTTATTTTCTTTCAAAAACACCAAATATTTTTCAAAAAGTCCATAAACCTGTTCCCTTTCGTCGCTCAAAAAAACCGATTGCCGCACACCAAGCATCAAGTATTCTTCGCGGCTGAGATATTCTTTTTCGATATTCATGCCCGTCAAAACACCCTTAAATTCTTCATAAATCTTATAACAATCACGGATTTTGACAATATTGCGATGCCGCGTGAACCAATCGTCAAAGGCTTTAAAAGTCACTTCTTTACCTTCTGGAATCCGCAGCGTTTCGACAAATTCCTTGAACGAAAGAAAGTCAATGTCTTGATCTTCGTTTTGGTAGTTGTTAGAATAATATAGATGCGCAGAGTTTTCGACCAAATAAGGAGAGAGCGTAACGTACAAAATCCCTCCCCTCAGTACTTTAATTTTTTCGAGGGTCAAAGCTGTCTTGCCACTACCCGCCGAACCAATCACAATCAACGGCGGTGGCAATTGGAAAATATTTTGCTGATCGTCATCAAACGAAATGACTTTATCGAGCAAGTTGAAACGAACAGAGCGAGGATTGATATAAGGCAATTTGGCAATATCGTCAGTCGCTATATCTGCTTCATTTTCAATGTTTTGCAACTTGGTTTCATCAAAAAAGGCGCCATTCAGAAAGCGCGAGTTGCGGTAATCATGGTTCAGAATGACTTCTAAAATGAGGATATAAGTCTTGCCATTGTGTCGAGCAAACTTGACTAAAAGGCGATTTTCCGAATCTAAGCGCGCGCGGTAGTAGCCTGTGTTTTGCATTTTTTTAATGTCGGCACCCGCCCAATTACCCGATTTAAGTTGATTAACAGTTTTCTCAAATTGTTTTTTGACTTTGGAAAAATCCAAATCATTGTAATATAAAACTTCCATAAAATTGTTTTTATAAGTCTTTCGTGAAGTTATTAAGTCTTTCGAGAGACACTCAAAGTGTCAGGCGCTTTTGAAGTACCTATACCTTAACGACCTAGCTTTACGAAAAAAACTATTTGATAATATTATTCATTTTCAATATAATTCTACATCTTATCCACCAATTTCATCACAATCTCACTAAAATATGCTCCATTGCCCGGTCCAAACCAGTTCATGATGCGGGTTTCATATTTATTCAAATGGTAATGACTATCTTTTGTAATATAGCCCACATAGCCACCGTTGAAACTCGTGATTATCAGTTTTTTTCCTTTCGATGCTGCATAATCTTCTAAAGGCTGCATCAATTCACCGCTAAAATCACATGGCAAACCGACCATCAACACATCGCCTATACGCAATGCCTTGACCTCCGAATCATAATCGCCATATAAACGTGACCATACCCAATGCCGCATACACCAATTTTCAGCAATGCGCCATTGCGGTTCGCGCATACTGAGGGGTATCATTTCGGCGCGTAAAACATGCGTTGTCATAGGTTTATTGGTTTTTAAAACATCGGCTATTTTATCTTCAATACCATCGGCTAAGTATGCTGCTTGCTGCCAATCATTGAGTTGTTTAGGCTCTTCAGGGCCCATGCTACCAACACATCCGGACATAAAAACAGCTTCATCCAAGCCATTTTCACGTTCCAATTTATCCACTAAAAAACCGCTGTAATCTCGGCTCAATTGCATCACAGTATCGCTCAAAGTCGTGCTATGCGCAGCATACGTGACGATTGCCGCCCGTTTGCCGCTTTGTTTAGTAAATGTCAAAAAGCGAATCCAAGGGTCTTCCGTTCCTTCTTCGTGAACAAGGCGATTCATAACATATTCATTGGCATTGATTCTGTCGTAAGAAACAGTACTTGGCTCGAGGTTTTCTTGTGCTTGTTTAAGGGCAAAATGAATGCTGCTACATATTAAATAAACAATTTTTTGGTCGTATTTGCCCGCAAAAAGTTCACCCACGTAGCGTTTCCCCCAGGCACCCACGCTATTGTGCGTATGTGTTGCCCCAATAAAAACGTTCTCCCATAGAAAACCCTCCAATTGTAAATCCTGCTGCAATTGTAACGTCACTTCCGGCGGAATAATCAGCAAATCACAACTAATAATTGCCATTTTGATATTATTTTTCTTAAAAACAAAGGCTCTCACATATAAACTATCATGCACCACACTTATCGTTTTTCCTGCTCGCTTGCCATATCCTGCCGTTGGGACTGGATAATCGGGTGTCATATTCACTTTTGACCAGCCTATACTGAGGGGGGTAACAGAGTCGGTTAGTACTGTTGGTAAACTGTCCAATCGCTGCATCATCGTCTTGTAAAAGGCATTTTCTCGATAGGGCGAATCGTCTAAAGGTCGGATGCTGCATGCCATTAAAATGAGGATTAAAAGCAACACAACAGCTAAAAAGCGGAGGATAAAACGGCGGATTTTCATGGTGGATTTGGATTTGTGGGTTGAAGATAATTCTTAGATTTCAAATAAATAAAATGAAATTCTTGGATTTTTTTAGCTCTACAACCCCAACAACCCCATTTCCCCCATCCGATTAAACGGCTTATTATACCAAAACAGCTCAAAATCTTCTAAACCGGCGGCTTCATAATGGGCTTTGACGTCTTTAAAAGTGAGCGTTTCGGGGTTTTTAGGGGATAATTGAGGCAAAATTTGGACAAGCCATTCCGTTTGCGCTTGACCGATTTGGAGCGTAGAAGTCTCGTTTTTATCGTAAAAAGTCAGCGTTGCCATGTCAAACTGCTTACCTTTTTTAGTTTTTGTAAAATACTGAACATTGGGCATTTTACCCAACCAAACGATTTTAGCCGTTGGTTTCAGTGATACAATAGGGTCATTTCCCAATGCAAGCTCAATATACTGAGGGGGTACTTTTGTGCGCGGAATTTTGAAATCAAACCAATCTTGCAGTGGCAAATCAAAGCCGATGCCGTGCATGTAATTGAGCAACGATTTTTTTAAACCATAACTGAATGTATCGTGGTCAGCCCCTTTCAGGTCGCGGTGTACTATGTCATTGTTGGCAAACGTGCCGATGGCTTCGGTTTCTTTTTTCACGCCAAACTTTTCGGGATACATGCCTACGGGACTGTGCGCAGTCATGGCAAATTGATGCCAAAAACCCGATTGTAGAACCCCGATTTCAAACATTTGGCGCACCATTTCAAGCGAATCAATGGTTTCTTGCGCCGTTTGGGTCGGAAAACCGTACATCAAATAGGCGTGAACCATGATGCCCGCTTCCGTAAAATTGCGGGTCACTTGCGCCACTTGTGCCACCGTGACGCCTTTCTGAATCAAGTCCAAAAGCCTATCGGAAGCTACTTCCAAACCACCCGAAACCGCAATGCAGCCCGACGCCTTGAGCAAGCGACACAAATCCAGTGAAAAGCTTTTTTCAAAACGAATATTTGTCCACCAACTGACTGTCAAATTACGTCTAATAATCTCCAAAGCCAAAGCCCGCATCAAGGCAGGTGGTGCTGCTTCATCCACAAAATGAAAACCATTTTGACCCGTTTGGGCAATTAATTCCTCAATTCTATCGCACAACAAATTGGCAGCAACGGGCTCATAAAGTTTGATATAATCCAACGAAATATCGCAAAAAGTGCATTTTCCCCAATAGCAACCGTGCGCCATCGTGAGTTTATTCCACCTGCCATCGCTCCACATACGGTGCATCGGGTTCACAATTTCAATCACTGAAATATACTTATCCAACAACAAATCGCGGTAATCAGGCGTGCCAACATCTGCCTGTTTATAGTCTTTTGTGAAACTGTTGTTGATGTATTCAACTTTGCCATTGATGAGTGCAAAGGTGCGTTTCAAAAGTTCAACCGGTCGTTTACCTTCAATGTGCTCAATCAGATTTTCAAAAGGTGCTTCGCCATCATCTAGGGTGATAAAATCAAAAAACTCAAATATCCGCGCATCCGAGAGAGAGCGCAATTCAGTATTCGCAAAGCCACCACCCATCACAATTTTGATATGCGGAAAGTGCATTTTAACCCATTTTGCCCCTCTAAAAGCACTGTACAAATTGCCTGGAAAGGGCACTGAAAAAGCTACAATTTGGGGGTTTATCTTTTCAACATAATTTTTAAGTATTTTAATATAAATTTCATCAATATAGGTAAAATCGGCTTGCAAAGCGGTGTATAACTCATCAAAACTATTGGCTGAACGACCCAAACGCTCGGCATAACGGCTGAAACCAAAATGTGCATCCACACACTCCGCGATTAAATCCGACAAATCTTCGAGATACAGCGTTGCTAAATGTTTGGCTTTATCCTGAGTGCCCATTGAGCCAAACGCCCATTCAAGGTCAGTTAATTGCAAAAAACGGGATGCTTCGGGTAAAAAATCTTCTTGGCAAATCAAATGCGATAAAGTCGGGTTTTTACCCTGCAAAAACAAAACAACAGCGTCAATGGTGTGAATATAATCGTCTCGCAAAGCCACAATGCGCTGTGCATTATCGGACAGTTGTTGAGCAGAAGTGTCAATATGCGCAAATAAATCGGTCAAACCCTGTTTTGAAAACAACGCTAAAATGACTTCAATCCCCAAATCTGCTTGAAATGAAGCTATGTTTTTAGCATTCAAAAAGCCCTTGATATACGCTGTGGCAGGATACGGCGTATTCAATTGCGTAAAAGGCGGCGTTATTAAAAAGACTTGAGCACTCAATGTGTATGATTTGAGGGTAAAAGTAGGATTATTTTTGGGGAAAGTGATAAAATTGAAGGAGATACTGTTACGCAAAGCGCATCATGCTTCCAGCTTGATGGAGCTGCACCAATGTTGCGAAATGCGCTTAGGGGGGAGGATTATTGATTTAAAAACAAACTCGTTGGGTCGAAGCCATCCTCTTCAATCAATTGTTCAATTGAAAAAGTATGTCCCATGACGGTTACTTTATCGTTCCAATTCATAGTCAGCCACGGTTTATTATTTTCTGCCACCGTTATCTTACGGCTTTTGGTAAAAACCCAAATAACTTGTTCAACCCCAAAATTCAACAATGCCTGAGTTTTAATATTCATGTATTCACTCAGATTACCAAAGCTTTCAAGAGGATCTATATTAATATCAATTTCAACAACGACTTGGGGTGGATAATCCAGATATTTACCCTTAAAATTAATGGGTTGATACAATTCACGCGAAACTACGGCTATATCTACCGATACATTGTCTTGATGTTGAAGATGTAAGCCTAATTCTCCCGCTAAAACTTTGTATTCCATTTTCAATAAAGGCGTCAAATAGTCTTTTATCAAATTGGTAAAATAACTTTGAACATCGCTAATGCCCATAATGTCGGGCGGTTTGAGTTTTCTCGATAATACTTGCTTATAGCCTTGATAATAAATTGGCTTGCCTTGCAATGTCTCAGCAATCAGCATATCCGGTACCCGCTTCACCTTTTTATTTTTTTCCCCTAATAATTTTGTAACAACCATAGTTAGAAGTTGATGATTTATAGCAAAATTAAGGTTTAATTCATAGAAGTACAAAAATGCTTTACTTTTTCTCCGTATGCGTGGGCGAAATGGGGTTGATACTGAGGGGGGATCCTTAATCCGCAGTGTGCTATCATGGTAGTCAATTGAATTTTCAGAAAAAAAACTACGTTTTAGATAAAAACAAGACCGTTATGCGCACTCATTTCATCCTTTCCAACATATCCAACATTTTTTGCTGTATCAAATGCACGGCTTTAAGTGGGCGAATCATGACTTTAAAATCAATGATTTTGCCCGTATCGTCGCATTTTATCATATCCACACCGTTGACGATGATACCATCAATTTCTACTTGAAATTCCAAAACGGCGTCATTGTCAGCCACTACTTCCCGAACATACGTGAAAGTGTCATTGTAAAAAACGATGAAAGCGGCACTCAAATACATGTGGGTCAGAGCTTTGCCGACCTGCGGTTTGTGAAGAATAGGCGAATGGAAAACGGCGTTTTCTGCCAGAAGAGAATCAAGTCCGACTATATCGCCACTTGTCAGAAGATTGTGCCATGTATGGACTGTGCTTTTTATCATTTTTGAAGGTTTAATTGATGGAAAGAAAGGCATAAGAACGTCTTATAGGGTGGGTTAACAACCAAAAGCAAAGTTAACAATTTATATTTTGGATAGCTTTTAATTTGAAAGACAACGCTTAATAAAATAAATTAAAATCACATTCAGGCTTCGGATATCCGTCATTCAATGTCATTTTAAATATGAAAAGTAAATTTTGTATGAGGTGGTTATCAATGTAATGTAGAAATGTTTTTTTTTAATATTAAGAAACAGTGATGTCACAAAAGAGCATTTCGCCAATGTCACGGCAATTTTAAGGGATTTATATTTGTAAGAATCAAAGTAGATAGTAGTAGGAAACAATGTGTCAACAAGATACATGGGCTGGCGGCTATTTATTCTTCAACGAATTATTAAAACAATTTTTAACTAATTAAAAAAGATTCAAAAATGAAAAATTCTATTCAAGATTTGAAAAACTTACTGACAAAAGGAGAGAAACTTTCAAATGAAAAATTAACTGCTGTAAAAGGTGGATGTGGTACTGTTACAGATCCAAGACGCTGCCAATAAAACAAGGTCAGAGTTCAAGGATGACATAGAACTTCAAAGATAAATTCGTTTTTGAAGTTCTATTTTTTTAAAAAAGGAGTCAAAATTTTTGAATATTAATGCATGGTCACAATTTTACTACTATCCTTCGCTTTTATTTAGTTGGTTTGACTTTTTTCATGAATATAGGAAAGCCAAGGTGTCATACAATTGATTTCCAAAAAGATTCTATTCAAGTAAGAACTTTTTTAACTTCCGCCCAAAATATTTCATTAAAAGACTTACAACGAGCTATTTCAGAACTTCAAAAAGCACTGGAATTAGCACTTAGACTGGATAATAGCAAACTTATATGTATTGTTTATCGGGCACAAGGAAATATCTATGAAGAAAATAATCGTTTAAATGACGCTTATTCATGCTATAATAAAGCACTGGCACTGAATGATGTGGTACCGACTAACCTGAAATTAGATATTTATCTGGATTGGGCAATTATCAATAAGAAACTATCAAAATATGATGTTACAAGGGATTATTATCAACGGGCATTAGATTTAGCTTATAAAGCCCATGATTTGGAAATAGTCGAATTTGCTTATTCGGGTTTCGGGACATTAAATGGTGCATTGGGCGAATTTGATAAAGCGATAGATTATCATTTACGGTCGAAAGAAATTGCCGAAAAAAGGAATAATATTACCGGTGTTATTTCGGCACTTGTCAATATATCAACAGTTTACACCCAATCAAAAAATTATCAATTAGCGTATGACTTTCTGAAAAAAGGATATGATTTAGCCTTTTCTATTAAAGATTCTATGCGCATTGCTTATATTTCCAATGTATATGGCAAAGTTTTAAACGCCGAAAAGAAATATAATGAGGCGATTGTATATCATCAGAAAGCATTAAAATATTGCGAACCAATCAATAACAAAGCCATGATTGCGCAAACTTTGGGATTCATGGCGGATGTTTACACTCAAATGAAAGAATTTGAGAATGCTGAAAAGACTTTTAAACGATGTTTTGAATATAGCAGCTACTTTGATTTTTACGAACAGCCCAATTTATATCTTTCGATGGGCAATTTTTATTTGAAAACCAAACGACCCAACCAGGCTTTAGACGCCTTGATAAAAAGCCTTGATTTAGCGTCACAAAGAGGGTTTATTGATTTGATTCAAAAAGCACATCGAGGCATAGCCGATGTTTATCAACAATTGGGTGATAACAAACAAGCGATAAAACACATAAAAATCGCTAAAATTTATGGAGATTCGATTTTCAATGGCGATAAAACAACGCGTATTGCAGAAGCACAATATAAATTTGATATGAGCAAAGCGGAAGCTGAACACAAGCTGAGTATTGCAAAAAGTGAAACAGAACTTCAAGTGCTCAGATTAAATCAAAACCGCATCATTCTTTTTCTGGTATCTATTTTATTGGGTGCAGGGTTGACATTTTTTATTTTTTATAGCAGGCAGAAGAATAAAAACAATTTTATACTCTCCCGAAAAAGCATTGAGATTCAATTGAAAAATAGTCGTTTGGAAAAATCAAACGAAGTGCTACAACAATTTGCTTACGCTTCTGCCCATGATTTAAAAGAACCATTAAGGAGTATCAGTGGGTTTGTTAGCATAATCAATAGAAAATATGCCCAATTGTTACCACCTGAGTCCAATGAGTTCATGAATTTTGTGGTGGTCGGTGTGAAAAGAATGGAAACCCTCATTGGTGCCTTATTAGAATATTCGACGCTGGCATCGGATGAAGAAGACATAAAGCAGGCAACGCCTATTTTAAATGTTTTGCAAGATGTTAAGGCTAATCTTCATAGTGTTATTTCGGAGAAAAATGCAGTAGTGGAATATTTAGGTTATTTACCTGCGCTCAAAATCAGCCGATTGCATTTAACCCAACTCTTCCAAAATCTTATTGGCAATGCCTTAAAATTTTGTGATAAAAAACCGTTGGTTCAAGTCATTGGGACACTCAATAATGACCAATATATACTTGAAATAAGAGACAATGGTATTGGCATGAAAAAGGAATACAGCGATAAAATATTTCTGCTATTTCAAAGACTGAGTCGTTCTGCTCAATATGAAGGAACTGGCATTGGTTTGGCAATATGCAAACAAATAGTTAACAAATATCAAGGAACCATTCAATTTGATTCTAAAGAAAATGAAGGCACAACTTTTACCCTTTCTTTTCCGGCTAAATTAATTGACACCCATACAAAAAGTAAACTTAACGCTTGAAAAAGCGAATTAACAATAATAATTTTTAACTCATTAAAAAATTTCGAAAATGAAAAATTCTATTCAAGATTTGAAAGCTATCTTAGTAAAAGGCGAAAAATTGTCAACAGAGCATTTAGTAGCCATCAAAGGCGGTGGTAGATGCGGTAGTCCTACGGATCCCAAAAGATGTTGATAATAATTTTTCCTTTACATTCGGTTTTTAGTTTTTTGTATATTTATTTTTTATCTATTTAATGGATGAAAATTTTTCAGGATAAATGAAACCGAATATCTTTATCACATTACATAGAACTTCAAATGGTTGCCTTTTGAAGTTCTATTTTTTTATCAATCCTGCGCATTAAATTTAAAAATGAACTCTCGAGGGTCTGTGATTCTTCATTTTTTATGTATAGTTTTTAGTTTTTTCACGAACGTGGAAGAACAGAAGTGCGCCAGTATTGATTTCAAAAAAGATTCTGCTAAAATAAAAGACCTTTTAAACATTGCCCAAGATAATTCAACCCATGATTTTTATAAAGCCTTATCCCAAGCCAAAAGTGCATTGGACTTAGCTCAAATACTGCACGAAAACAAGCTGTTATTTTGTGCTTTCCGGACTCTTGGTATTATCTCTGAAGATAATAATCGTCTGACCGACGCCTATTCATGGTACGAAAAAGCCCTGACATTGCAAGAGTACATACCCACTTCCTCAAAATTAGATGTTTATTTGGATTGGGCAATTATCAATAAAAAATTATCGAAATATGAAATAACAAGAGAATATTATCAGCGCTCATTGGATTTGGCTAACCAAACCAATGATATGGAAATAGTCGAATATGTTTATACGGGTTTGGGCACGTTTTATGGGTCAGTGGGAGAATTCGATAAAGCGATAGAATCTCATTTGCGTGCTCAAGAAATAGCCGAAAAAAGGAATCATACTGAGGGGGTCATTTTTGCGCAGGTAAATATATCAACTGTATATGTGCAGGTAAAAAATTATAAATCGGCTTATTCATTTCTACAGAAAGCGTACGATTTAGTAGTTAATGTAAACAATTCTGTGCAACTTGACTATGTTCTCAATGCTTATGGCCAAGTTTTGAATGCTGAAAAAAAATATCCTGAAGCTCTTGCCTACCATCAAAATGCACTCAACTATTGTCAAAAAACCGGAGATAAATGGATGATAGCCCGTACTTTGGGCTTTATGGCAGATGTGTACACCAAAATGGCACAATATCCCAATGCTGTAAATGCTTTTAACCTCTGTTTTAAATACAGCAATTATTTTGATTTTTATGAACAACCCAATTTGTATCTTTCGTTGGGTAATCTGTACGTAAAAACAAAAAAGCAGAATGAAGCTATTGAAGCATTCCATAAAAGTCTTGCCATGTCGTCAAAACGAGGTTTCAAAGACCTTATTCAAAAAAATAATCTCGGATTATCTGAAGTGTATGAACAAATAGGCAACTATGACGCTGCTTTAAGGTATATAAAAATAGCTGAAATATATGAGGATTCGATTTTGAATGAAGACAAATCTCACAAAATAGCAGAAGTTCAATATAAATACAATACTGAAAAGACGGAAATTGAAAATAAAGTCAATCTTGAAAAAAGTGAAAAAGAAATTCAAGCGCTACAACTGAGCCAAAATCGAATATTTCTTTATTCACTTTCTATGGCTGTATTTGCCCTTTTTTCGTCGATATTTGCTTTTTATTTTATCCGCCAAAAAAATAGGAATAACAAACTTTTGTCTCAAAAAAATAGAGAAATAGAACTTAAGAATGACCGTTTGGAAAAATCGAACGAAATATTAAAGCAATTCGCTTATGCATCAGCCCATGATTTGAAAGAGCCCTTACGCAGTATCAGCAGTTTTGTTAGTATCATCAATAAACGATATGCTCACCTTTTGCCACCTGAAGCAGGCGAATACATGAACTTTGTCATCATTGGCGTGAAAAGAATGGAAAGCCTTATTTCTGCCTTATTAGAATATTCAACGGTAGCATCTGACGGGGATGAAGTGAAGCAATCTACTTCGCTTTTGCAGGCTTTAAATGATGTAAAAAATAATCTCTATAGTATCATATCAGAAAAAGATGTCATCGTAGAGATAAATGGTTACCTACCCAAGGTCAAAATCAGTCGTTTACATTTAACGCAACTTTTTCAGAATTTAATCAGCAATGCCATAAAATTCAATGACAAAAAACCGTTGGTTCAGATAGTCGGAAAAGTCCAGAATGGACAATATATAGTTGAAGTGAGAGACAATGGTATCGGTATGAAATTGGAATACAGCGATAAAATTTACCGCTTATTTCAAAGACTTAGCCGCTCTGCTCAGTATGACGGCATAGGCATTGGTTTGGCAATATGTAAACAAATAGTGGACAAATATGAAGGTACTATTCGATTTGAGTCCGTGGAAAAGGAAGGAACCACTTTTATTATTTCTTTCCCCCTTCAATTGATTGACAAAGAACAAGCTATAAACGAATCGGAAAAAGTGGATTATAAAAAAAGACCGATTTCGGTGTCTTGAATAAAGATGAATTATGAATTATGATTTCACAACTCATAATTCATCTTTAAATATTAGTATTTTATCAGTTTTAGGTTTTCAATTTTACCGTCTTCGGTCAACCTTACGAAATAGTTGCCGGGCATCAAATTAGAAATATTTATGAGAGCACTTCCTCCATCCTCAAATTTGTAATGGGCAACCATTTGTCCAACATTATTCAAAATGTCCACTTTTGCATTATTTCTCAAATTTGTAATTCTTAATTCATTAGTTGCAGGATTAGGGTACAATTGAGATTTTAAATCTGATTTATTGACCTCAGGTTTAAATATTTTTTCTGTAACGGTTGGGTTTCGAATGGCAGGAGTACCAGCAGTATAAGAATCCAAATTATCAATATAATATGTATCACCAGTAAATGAATTGGAATTAATCAAAACAAGCAAGCGGTTCACACTTGCATCTGATGTAGCCGCATCAGGAACATCGAGTAATGTAAATATGATTCTTTCCCATTGATTTAGCTTTGTTGTATAACCTATATAGCGGCTATTACGACCTGTCGGGTAATTAGTGGAAGTTGCTGTGCTTCCGTTTTCCAACTGAATTATGATAGGTTTACCAATTGAAGCAGAGGTATAAACATCCATATAGAATTTTTTTGCCTTCGTCTTATAGTCAGCGGCATTCGTAATTGCGGTCGTATTGTATTGAATGTAATCATACTGAACAGTACTATTTCTAACATATTTGCCGCTTAAAGCCGAGGTGTTTACACCTGAAGGGGATGGATTTGCAACAGTGGAATAAACACCATCGCTTCTTGAATAAGTGGCTTGACCGACCGCATCAAAATTGACGAAAGAAAATCCAAAATTATATGCGGGCTCGACATATACATTCATAGCAAGGCTATTTGTTCCACAAGAAGATACAACTGCACAAGAAACATTCCCACTTGAACTGGTATTTGCCCAGTTGACTGTGAGTGAGTTTGTACCCTGACCTGAGACAATTGTTGCCCCGCGGGAACAGTCCAGTTAAATGTACTTCCGGTTGGAGCATCTACAACAGAGTATATCTCGTTTTGCGCTTGGTTCAATACAACGCGTTTACCCGTAAGAGTGGGCTTGTTACCTGAATAAACTCGCACATAATCTACTTCCATTGTAGCGGGAAAAATTGTATTGTCAACAGTGCCACCTAATGTACCGCCCACTGCAAGATTTAAAATAATGTAAAATCTTTTGTCAAAAGGCCATGCATACGGGGCTATATCTGCGCTTGTAATTGTACTATAGAGATTATCATCAACAAACCAGCGGATGATTCCTGCTTGCCATTCAACGGCAAATACATGAAAGTCATCAGCGAACGTGCCAGAATTAAGATAGAAGTTAGCCGTTTTATATTGGTGGTCTGTATTGGAGGTGCCGTAATGTAATGTACCAAATGAATTAGTAGGTTTGCTGCCGATTAATTCAGAAGCATCTATTTCACCACTTTTGGGCCAAGTGCCATAATAACTGTCTGTAGGCATCATCCAAAAAGCGGGCCACAGACCGGCACCTTTGGGCAATTTAATTCTTGCCTCAAATCTGCCATAAGTCCAATCACCTTTAAGAGCCGTTTTAATCCGTGCAGACGTATAATTATTAGCCTGAACCCTTTCTTTTTTTGCGGTAATTTTAAGTGTACCACTACTAACAGTGGCATTTGCGGCTTTGTAATATTGTAACTCACTGTTTCCCCAACCGCCACCCCCTGTTTCGGCAGTCCATTTAGTACCATCTAAAGATGTAGTACTAAACTCGTCAGACCAAACTAAAGTAGGGCATTGAGAGAATAAATTAAAGGTTTGAATAAAAAGGTTTGTTGAAATGATTAGGAATAACCTAATTAAGGTGTAGTTGTTTTTCATTAGATAAGTAATTTAAGAAAAATTTAAAAAATATGGCTCTATTTAACTTGATTAAAATACACATTGGTAAATATTATCATTATCCTTTAAAAATACTAAAAAAACTGCAAGACAAATACTGGACACTCTTCCTTTTCTGGTATTAAAGTGGTTCCCATTCACTAAAAAGGATTTGAATCAACCCAATGGATTGTGCATGTAAAATGGCTTCATCAGTATGTTTAAAAAGACAAGTGTGAACGCCCGTAGGGTGAAGAGAGTCAAGTAAGTTTTGGGTCACTGATTCTTTTGGGCTATAAATGTTTCGGATGTAAATAGCGACAATTTTATTCGGGTATTTATTGGCTATGGCAGCATAAATCTCCGGATCCTTTTGTGAATTGTCACCCAGTAACACAAACCGTTGCTTAGGGAAAGCTTCTAATATTCTTGCCACCCTCATCAATTTGCCCTGATGTTTTGTTGCCCCTATTTTAAACAACTGATACCATCTTTTTATTTCATTTAACAGGAAAGCTCCTTTTGGTAATTCGTTGTGTTTGAAGAACTCATTCAAATCATCGTAAAGGTTCCATTCACTGCTCGAAACGTAAAAAAACGGGTTGAGCACAGCAGGATTGGTGTGTGCGAGTGAAAGCAGTTGATAGAATTTGACCACATCGGCAAAAGTTTTTCTACTGCGTGGGTTTTTGGTAAACATCGTTCTCAATTTTTTACCCGTTGTTGCGGAATGTGAAACAAGAACGGTGTCATCAATATCGGATATGAAACCAAATTGAGTGGAATGCGGAACAAAAATTTTCCCTTCGCCATTGTGAATAGCTTGGTTTTGTGAGTTTAATAAATGTACAGTTAAAAGATGCCAGCCAGCTTCCACCGAGGTATCTGAAGCCCACTCAAATTTGAAAAATCCATTTTTGTCAGTAGTGGCATAAAATTTTTGATTCCTCCATTGCAATTGCACTTTAGCTTGAGGGATGGGATTGATAAAAAACAATTTTAGCAGATGCCAAATATTGAATATAATATTGTCGGAAAAGTGCGTTCGGATAGGCCGATTACCCGCCAGCACATGACCGTAAACAATCAAGTTCTGTGTATGTCCATAACCGTGATACACTTTGACTGTTACATCAGTCTGTTTTACATCTTTATTCATAAAATGCTCATTATTTTTTTTAAAATAAACCATTCACTAAATTAAAAACAAACACAACGATGACTGACAATAAAAAAATGAAAATACTATTTGTCATAAATCCCGGATCGGGTAATAATTCTACAGATTGGGCAACACAAATCGAGAATTATTTTACCTCTACTCATCATACCATTGAGCTTTGTCAACTCAATGGAAATTGTCACATAGAAACAATAAAAAATCAGATAGAATTGTTCACGCCCGATAGAGTAATTGCTGTAGGAGGCGACGGTACAGTAAAGTTAGTAGCAGAGTGTTTAGTTGACAAGAATATTGCGCTCGGTATTTTGCCAGCAGGCTCCGCTAATGGATTAGCAAAAGAGTTAGGTATTGATATAAACCCTACAAAAGCGTTAGATGTGATTGTGGGGTCATCCACAAAAAAGATACACATGACGAGTATCAACAATCAAATGTGTGTACACCTCAGCGATATTGGTTTGAATGCCAATATAGTAAAAGAATTTGAAACTCAACAAGTCAGGGGTATGTGGGGATACTTAAAAGCGTCTTTAAAAGTATTATGGCAAAACCCTAAAATGAACGTGGAAATGCGCATTGATAAAAAAAACATTAAAATTGAAGCTGAAATGGTGGTGATAGCCAATGCAACGAAATATGGCAGTGGGGCGATTATTAACCCTATTGGTAAATTAGACGATGAACTTTTTGAAGTGATAGCCATAAAGCAATTATCGCCATTAGAAATTTTGAAAATGACTTTTTCGATTGGTTCGCATGATGGGCAAAAAACTGAAATATTCCAAACGAATGACTTCATTATGCGGTCTAAAAGGAAAGTTCATTTTCAAGTAGATGGCGAATATTTGGGCAAAGTAAAAGAAGTGAGAGCTAACATTATGCCTAATGCCCTTGAAGTACTTGTTCCGGTTTTGACTACCACCTAATACGGATCGACATCCACGCTCACCCGAACATTGGAGTACCCCTCATTATTCTGCATTTCATGGGTGGCATATGCAATGATGTCTTTGACTAAAGCAATAGTTTTAAGGTCTTTTTCTATTTTTATCAAATAATCTAAAATATAATACGTATTTACCCGCTCCACTTGGGGAACGGCGGGTCCTGAGACTCGACTACCCAATTTCTCTTTCACAATCTTAGTGAAAATTCGGGAGGCATCTTTCAATACCTCCGGTTTTTTATGCTTCAAACTCACAGCAATTAGGCGGAAATAAGGCGGATAAAAAAAGGTTTTTCGCTCTAAAAGTTCCCTGTTGAAAAAATCAACGTAGTTATTATCTATAATATCTTGCAAAATGGGGTGTTTCACATTGAATGTTTGAATAATAACTCGTCCCCGTTTGTGCCGACGCCCTGCTCTGCCGCTTACTTGTAACATCAATTGGAAGGCTCGTTCAGTGGCTCTAAAATCGGGGAAGCGCAACAAGTTATCGGCACTCAAAATGCCCACCAAACCCACGTTTTCAAAATCCAAACCCTTCGTCACCATCTGCGTGCCGATGAGAATTTCGATGCGCTTTTCCTCAAAATCATTAATGATATTCGAATGAGCCATTTTTGAGCGCGAAGTATCCAAATCCATTCGCCCGATTTTAGCATCCGGTAAGAGGATTTTTAATTCGTCCTCAATCCGTTCTGTACCAAAGCCCTTGATATTCAATGTTTTAGAGCCACAAGCAGGGCATTCTTTCGGAATTTTGGCATGATACCCGCAATAGTGACAATTCAAAGAATTCGAAAACTTATGGTACGTCAATGTGACGTCGCAGTTTTTACATTCGCTTGTCCAATTGCAGGTCGGGCACTCCATCGTCGGTGCATAGCCCCGCCTATTTTGAAACAAAATGGCTTGTTCGCCCCTTGATAAAGCCGCTTTTAATTCCTCCACCAAACGATTTGTAAAATTGCCGTGCATCGTCCGCTTTTTCATTTCTTCGCGGCTGTCCACAATCATGATTTCGGGCATTTCGATATTGCCCACCCGCATAGGCATTTCTACCAAACCATATTTTTTGAGTTTCGCGTTGGCATAAGACTCTACTGAGGGGGTCGCTGTACCGAGCAAAACTTTCGCCCCGTAGAGGTTTGCCAAATAAATAGCTGCATCACGAGCATTATAGCGCGGATTAGGGTCATGTTGCTTAAAAGAAGGGTCGTGTTCTTCGTCAACTATGATATATTTTAGGTTTTTAAAAGGCAAAAACAAACTTGAACGAACTCCCAAAATCACGGGTTTACCTGCAATGGTTTGTTGCCACAATTCCACCCGCTCATGTCCATTCAGTCTCGAATGATACACCGAGATATTATCCCCAAAAAATTTCTGCAACCGCATGATAATTTGGTTGGAAAGCGCGATTTCAGGCAATAAATACAAGACTTGCTCCCCCCTCAGTATAGCTTCATTAATGAGTTCCAAATACACACGCGTCTTGCCCGAACCGGTCACTCCATGTAGTAAAGTCACGTTTTTTTCCTTAAAACTTTCTGCTATTTCGGCAATGGCACGGGCTTGTTGCTCAGTGACAGTTTGAGCGTCCGAGAGTTCGTCGTCATAACCGGCAATTCGACTGGCTTCTTGCTCAAATATCTCAAAAATGCCTTTTTTTTCTAAAGCCCGTAATACGCTGATATCCACTTTTGCCTTTTCGTAAATGTCCGAACATTTAATCAACTTTTGATGCCGCACTAATTGTGCATAAGATAAAAGCACGTTGGTTTGCTTATCCGATTTTTTTACCAAATCAAAAGCAGCAGCTAAGGCATACCCCTCAGTATCAGAGGCATAAGGTTCTTTCAACCGAATATAAGACACCATTTTCGGTTTGTACTTCTGCATCAACTCTTCTTTGAGTTCCAAAACACCATGCATCAACAATCGATTAACAATAGGATAGACCGTTTTTTGATTTAAAATTTTTTGAATATCCTTAATGGTGAGTTCGTTCTGAATCGTCAAGGCTTCGGCAACGAGGTATTCTTTATCGTCGAGATGGGAAAAATCTTGGTCGTGCTCGGGATTCAACACAATGCGGGTTTCACTCGTCAATTTCATATTGGTTGGCAAAGCGGCATTCATTACTTCGCCTAACGTACACGCATAATAGGAAGCCAACCATTGCCAAAACTGCAATTGTCTATCCGTTATAATCGGTTCATTATCAATGACTTGCAAAACGGGTTTGGTATGGTGCTCGGGTTTTTTATCTGTAATCTCTATCACTAAACCTGAATACAAATCACGCCCCGCACCAAACTGCACTTCCACCCGCACACCAAATTGCACCTTATCCACCAATTCGTTTGGAATATGATAGGTATAAGGCTTTGGTGTCGCAATCGGCAGAACGACCGTTGCAAAATGCTTGAAATCGTCAGCATTAAAAAAAAGTTCCAGATTATCGCCCTCCTCATCAAAGGAGTCATTATGGACATTATGACTATTCAAACCCAATATTTTTTAATAATTTTGTTAAATCAATTTCAAAAATAACAACTTTTTGTTTAAAAAATAAATAAAAAATTGTTTTCATTACTTTAAAATCGCAGAAAAGATAAACTTTGTGCGAATTAACGCAAAGTTGTATGATGTCAGAAATATTAGTGCTGTGTTTTTTTGCATTTTTAGCGGGGTTTATTGATTCGATTGTGGGTGGCGGTGGTTTGATTCAAACACCGGCATTGCTCATCACATTGCCTAATGTACCGGTTCCGGCAATTATGGGAACGGCAAAAATATCTTCCATTGCAGGCTCAATGATGTCATCCATACAGTATGCGCTGCGGGTAAAATTCAATGCGCGGGTTTTAGCGACCACCATTGTATCGGCCATTATCGGCGCATTCATCGGGGCGAGGCTTATCAGCTATTTGCACCCTTCGGTTGTCAAGCCGGTGATTTTTGTGTTATTAATCGTTGTTTTTATCTATCTTTTCACTAAAAAAGATTTTGGACAATCGGGCGAAACTGTTCATATTCATCCCAAAGCCGTACTCTACAGTGTTCTTTTTGGCTTTATTGTAGGCGTTTACGACGGTTTTTTGGGTCCCGGAACGGGAAGTTTTTTAATTTTATTTTTTGTTTCGGTGGTAGGGTTCGATTTTTTGCAAGCCTCCGCCCACGCCAAAGTCGTTAATTTGGCAACGAATATCGGTGCGGTTATCTATTTCGGTTGGTCGGACAATATCGTTTGGTATTACGCCTTGCCCATGGCATTTTGCAATTTAAGCGGTGCCTTTTTCGGGTCAAGAGCCGCCCTACTGAGGGGTAATAAATTTGTTAGAAAAGTATTTTTGGTGGTCATTTTTTTAATGATTTTGCGTTATGGGTATGATATTTTGAGGTTTTAATTTTTTTTGACACTTTTTTATACCTTTATCGTAAAATCGGATATAAACCTTTTTTAATGTTCCAACAACTCAATCATCAGGAAGATATTGCTCTCGTCAAAATGTACTACAGCACGCACGATGTGCAGTACATTGGCGAGTTGTATCGCCGTTATGCACACTTGATTTTGGGGGTTTGTTTGAAATATTTGAAAAATTTGCCCGATAGTGAAGATGCCGTTATGGAAATTTTCGAAAAACTGCATCTTGATTTAAAGAAAAATAATGTCGAGCATCCCAAGTCTTGGTTGTACACGGTGGCTCGTAATCATTGTCTGATGAAATTGCGCAAAGCAGGCTTGGATGTGGAGTTTCCGGAGATATTGCCTACCCCCCCTCAGTATGTGACCGAAGAGGCCGATTTTGAGGATAAAGAAAAACTGATTCA